>PFDC01000034.1 GCA_002763035.1 Candidatus Pacearchaeota archaeon CG10_big_fil_rev_8_21_14_0_10_35_13
AATGATAACAAAAAAGGAATGAGACCAGAAGCATTCGAACATCTGGACTAAGAAGAAAGAAAGAAACAATAGAAGTAGGTATCTGGATGGGAAGAGCATTTTGGGGATCTAGAGCCGTACAGAGAATCTTCAATTTATTTAGAGATAAACTTCTACAAAAATACGATTTAGAAAGGGCAGTAGCAAATATTGATGAAAATAATCTAATTGCACAGAGAATTGCAGAATCATGGGGCTTTAGAAGAATTGAAAGGAGGAAACTTGGAGAAATCTCTTATGAAATATTTAGATAAAATGGAAAATGTTATAAATAGCAAATTATTGAATTTAGAAGATATGGTCTGGAAAGGAGTAGTACTTAAAGAGAGCTTAGAAGATGGATCCTTATTAGATTTAGCTAGGCTGGGGAAAAAAACAAAAACTCGTTTGGAAGGCGAAAGTAGAACCCTGACTTTTTATAATATTGAAGTTGAAGATTCGATAGTCAGAGAATACTTAAATCTGGCAGTGAAATCTCTCCGTCCCTCATTTTATACCCATCTTTGTAAAAATGGCGAGATGCACGTTGCTTTTAGGAGAAAATTATTCAATTTTAAAGGGAATGATCCAAATCTTGAGAAAGCAAGAAAATATGGACTATCTCAAGGAATTTTACCAGAGCAAATGGAATTTGAATATATTATCAACCATCCTTACGGAAGGTCTTTGTTAGGTTCGGTTATAAACCGAATTATAGGATATTTTAATAAGAGTGCAAAGCCGAGAGTTTAATAATCATGAATCTCCCCGAAGCTTTTCTCTGCAGTAATCACTAAAGGACAAGCCCTTGTATAGCCGAAAAGTATATAAAGCTATTATCTTTTAAGAGATAATGAATATTGTGAACCAAATAACTATGAGAATCTTAACAGAAGCAAAAGATGGAGAAAGCATCAATAGCTTAGCTTCTAGAATAGGAGTTGCTTATTCGGCAGTTTATAAATGGGTGGCGGAATTAGAGAAGTATGAGGTAATTAACTTAATAAGAAAAGGGAATATAAACGCTATCAAAATTAATAAGAATCTAATTTATAAAAAATTTAGGGAATTAGAAGACGCAGTATCTGTTGTTGGTAAAGATAAAACCTTTTGGAATTTAATTAGAAACACCAAGTTAAGAGTAAGATTTGTTAAGGGGACCGCGGCTACTATCTGGACTAAAGGAAACTTCGTTACAGGAGACTTTTATGAAAGAATATATTTCTTAGAAGTGATAAATGAAGACTTAGAAAGATTAAAGAGATTATTGGATAAGGAGAAAATCTCTTATACTGAAGGAAGGCCTAGTAATAAGAGACCTTTAATTTATATTATTAAAAGAGAAAACTTTAATGTAGACAAAGATAAGGGCTTTCCAGTCATGCCATTAAAAGAATTAGTCGATTGGTCAGAGGAATTACATTTAGAAAATATACTGGAGCATTTAAACAACATTCACAGTTTAGACTTAAATGCAAGATATTCAGAGGTGTTGACAAATGCTTAAGTTAGACTCAAGAGCAGGATTGCTTGAAAGAGAAAAAGAAATAATAAGAACATTAAACTTACTAATAGACAAGAAGCTGGAATTTATAGTGGTTGGCGGGTATGCCATATCAACTTACAAGAAAAGATTCTCAATAGACTTAGATTTGGTTGTTAAAGAAGAGAAACTCTCGGATTTTGAGAACTTGCTGATAAAAGAGGGTTTTGCTTTACATTATGAGAAGAATATCGCTTTAATTTATGGGGAAAACTTCAAGAGATTCAACAAGAAAATGAATCGGCTACCTGTGGATATTGATTTGTTGATTAATGGTTTAGTTTCAAGAACTACTGAAGCAACATGGAGTTATGATTATATTAAGAAGAATTCTGTAAAGAGAAAACTAAATAGTTCTGAATTCTTAATCCCGGAAAAAGAACTGCTTATCGCAATGAAACTTCATAGTGGAAGATTATCGGACATCAGAGATATTGTGGCATTAATGCCTTGTGATAAAGAAAAACTTAAGAAACATTTGTTAATTGGAAATCAAGAAAAACTTCTGGAATCAATAAAGAAACAATTAGCATTCCTTAACAAACCTCAATTTGATGATAGTTTCAAAGGAATATTCGGACCTTTCTCACTCATAGAGAAAAATGTTCGGGAAACAAAAGAACTGCTGAACAGGTTCCTTTAATCGGACAAAAAGTAAGATGCTCCCGCCGAAATCTCTAACCTTTTATCCAAATCAGAAGGATTTTTGTCTATTACTTAAGAATAAAATATTTCCTAAGCATTTAATAAACAATAAAAGGATAAATGCTATTTAAAGACCTCTATAATCAGGGATAGCGGTGTTTTACTTCTTAGCTTGTTTCCATAAGCTGTCAAAGTATTTCTTGTAAGAATCATAAGCTTCCTTGCTACTAATCCTAATGACTAAGGGATTTTTTAGTAGTAGTACGAGCAGGACTGTGTTATCATAGATATTTACTTCTGCTAGGGTCTCTTGGTGTAAGTATCGTACCTCATGCTTCTTACTGATGGTGTAGTACTTCGTTCTATCATTATTACCTCTGACGTCCTCATTGAAGATAATCTTAACCTTGAATCCTGCCCTCTTTACCTTCTCGTAGTATTGGCTGAAAAATAAGTCCGCCTGCTTAGAATTTTGTCCTAGGCTAGCACCAAAAACGTAACCCTCATCACCTGATTCTAAAGTCTTTATTATGTCATCATAAGCAGTTCTCAAGCCTTCCCAACCATAAAAGACTTCAACATCGGACTTTTCCTTAGTATTATTATACTTGCTAAGGAGCATTGGGAGTAATTCCTTAACACTCTTCTTATCTTCTAATAATTCTTCCTCCTTCTTATCCAGGTAATCATTAATCCTTGAAGGATCGGCAGGACTGAAATGAATAATGCCATTCTTCTTAACACTAGTGATTATTCCTTTTTCTAATAGACGATTAGCAACATCATAAATCTTGCTGGGGCTGATACCTGACTTCTTAGCTAATTCGGTTCTCGTAGTCTCTCCTAATTCTAATAATGCCTCGTAAATCTTTACTTCGCCCTTAGTTAGACCAATATTCTGTAATTCTGAAAGCCCCTTCATAATAAAAGCAAGAGTTAATCCTTTAAATAGTTGTCCCCTAAAGGGACACTAATGATTAAATAGCATCTATTCCTATAACTATTAAGCAGTAGTTACAAAACAACTGCTAATAAAAAACACAAAAACAAACAAAATATGAAAACAAAACAAGAAACAAAGTTGAAAGAGAAAAAAACAGAATTAGTCAGTGCCTCATCAAGCTTACAAGAATTGGAAGGAGGTATTGAATAATATGGAAAAAGAAAAAACTTACAAGAGTGGTCAAATGGTTAAAGACAAGTATGGCGTTGAGCGTCTAAGGATGACTGGTAGTGAAGTTGCTCAGGCTTACTCTTGGGGCATGAGAGATTTTAGTGGGACTGATTTAAGCCATGCATATCTTGCTAAAACTGATTTGAGTGGAGCAAGATTTTCAGAAGCGGATCTTACAGCCACCTCTTTCGTTAAGTCAGACCTTAAAGACGCAGATTTTAGAGGAAGCATTGTCAAGGGTGCTTGCTTTGAGTGTGCAGATCTTAGTAGAGCATTCTTTAGAGAAAGAGACATTATTGGTAAGGGAAGACCATACGGATCTTTAGGTGGAGCTTTTATCGAATTAGCTGAGAAAAGTGAGTTGTATCGTTATGGGCTCGCAGGGATGTTTCTTGATTAAAGAATAAAATCTTATCTCACGCCCAATCTAAAACAAAAATTTTATTTTTTTATTTTTTTCAGAATTTTATAGTACCAATCAAGGGATTAAAAAAATCCCTCAAAATTGGACACTTTGTTTAGATGCCCCCGCCAAGCATTAACTTCTGAACTTAGCCTCGAAATCATCGACGTCCTTATGACTATTAAAAGTATACCATTCACCAAGATGCTTATGAACATCAAAATCAATCCTAGGAAAAACATTATACTCAACACTGC
>PFDC01000163.1:0-3997 GCA_002763035.1 Candidatus Pacearchaeota archaeon CG10_big_fil_rev_8_21_14_0_10_35_13
ACCTGAAGGATCAATCATCGGAGCATGAAGACTAACCTCAGTACCAGTAAGTTTTTGTAAACGAGCAATATCCTCAAACTGCTCTTTAGGAATCTGATCAAAAATATCCTTCTGAATTAGAGAAATCTCAACATTCTTAATACCCTGATTAAGAAGATTAGAAACTTCCTTCAACTGATTAGCAGTACGAATACTAGTAGTAGCACCTACGGAACCAGCAGGGATACCATAACCCTGAAAAGAATTAACATAACCACCACCAGAGCCACCATAATCTAAAGACGCGGGAATACCATGATAAAAAGCTTCATAATCAACCATTAAAACACCTCTAATACTTCTAAGAATAACACCTATATAAAACTAATCATCAAGCTTACGAACATGAGGATTATAATCACGCTTCTTATTAGTATCAGAAAAATCATTAAGAACATCAGGACGAGAAATATAGCCCTCAAAGTCAGCAGCGTTAGAAAAACCCCTAGAAGCCTCAGCCTCTACGTTACTAAGAAACCTTGAAGACTCAGAAAAAGAATTATCAATAGCCCTCATAGAACTAAGATTAGTAGGAGAAACATTAGCAAGAGAACTATCCCTTAATTTTGGGAGATTAATACGAGGACCATAAGAATTAGGTGTATCACGAGAAGCATAATAATCACGAATCTGACTCCTAAGACTATGCTTATCGGCTTTATGAAGCTCAGGACTACCACTATTATAATCATTACGAATATCAGCAGAGGAATCTTTAACAGAACCAGCATTAGAAGAATCAGCAGCAGACTCAAGATTCTTAACAGGATCATTAGGAGTAATCTGAGAAAGAGTATTAGAAGAATCAATAATAGGAGCAATACGTTTAGAAGGACGAGAAATAAATTCTTCCTCAGAAGAAGGCTTATCATGAAGAACCCTTCTTACAGGAGAGACCTTCAGCCCAGAAACAAGCAAGTCACTACTAACACCAGACTTCAATGAAGGCTTGACTTCAGAAATCTTAGGCTTCTTAATATCCCCCTTAAATACAAATTTCTTCTTAGAAAAAACACCAGACTTAACAACTTTCTTTTTCATAAAATTCATAAGTTATGAAAGATAATAAACTTTACTATAAGCCCACGAGGCAAGACCAAAAGACAACACAGGAATACTTAGTAGTCAACACATAATCTCAGCAAAACAAACACTTAGACTGGCATAATAATTGACCACCCCCGTCAGCTAAACATAACAGCACCCAATTATCTATAAGAATAAAATGTATTGTTCAACTTAACATTGGAGATTGTTCAACTTTTATCCCCAAGGCAAGACCGGGGGTATTAGAAAGAATAAAATGTATTGTTCAACTTAACAATTATCATTATCAAACTTCCAACAAGTTCTGAATGCTTACTGAATTAATATGATACTAAACGCAATCAGTCAGATAAAGACAGAAAGACTTCTTGCGAAATCTTTAAAGAAATTGGGATTACAAGCTCCTGATAAATAACTGTTCAACTAAACATTCACTGATACTCAGCGTTTATTCCAAAGGCAAGACAGGTAGCACCATCATAAAAAAAAGTAAGGAAACTTAACCATAAGGGTCTTCATGACTAGGCATACCATGAGCCTTCTTATAAACATCAAATAAGGTATAACATAACTCATCAGCCTTACCCTTAGCAATACCACGGATCACAGACTCATAATCATCATCTTTAGGAATCTCACCAGCCTTTAACTCATTAGAATCAGAAGACCTCTTCTTAGAAGACTTAAAACCCTTAAAAGAAAATAACGCAGAGAAAGGATTAACATCATCAAAAGAATCAGACTTCTCTACCTTAAATTCATCCTCTTCTTTCTTAACAGAAGTACCAAGACCAAGAACTTTAGCCTCATCACCAAGGAAGTGTTCAAGATCACTACGAATCTCATCAATACTATCATCAGTCATACCACTAGCAAGCTTCAAAGCATCATTAACATCAGACTCCGCAAGCATCTTCTCAAAAATCTTCATTTCGTCCTCATTAAGAACATAAGAATTAAAAGACATCTCAGTACGACCACCAAAAACGTACTGATTACCAGCCTTCTGAGGAATACCACGAAAATAAAAACTTACAAGAACACAAGAATAATACTTCCTTAACTTCTCTTTAGAATAATAATCAGGAAGAACCTTATCATAAATCAAATCATCAACCTTGACCTCATTCTTACCAAGAAGAGTTAACTGAAAAATAGCAGTATTAAAAGCCTTAACCATCGCAGGATCATCAAGACCCTTCATCTCAAGCTCTGAAACAGCCTTAAGATAAGGCTTGGCCCAACGAGAATACATCCTCAAAGAATTAATCTGATTCTTAAGATAAACCTTCTCAATATTATAACGCTTCCTCAACTCAATCTCTGAAAGCTTCTTCCAATGAAGGAACTCACCAACACGAGCAATAACTATTTGTTGAACACGCTTATTAAGATCAATCTTTTGAGCTTCCTCAATAGAATTAACAGCAATAAAACCATCAATAAGAGTATTATAACCAAACTGTTGAGCCATAGCCTTAATACCAGTATTACCACGCTTAGCATCAACAGTATCCATCCAAACCTGCTTAAGAGAATTAATACCCTGCTGCCTCTCAGCCACATCTTCAGAATTAGCAACATCATAAATGTGCAACCTTAATTCAAAATCCTTAAGGTCATAAATAAGATTGATTAATCCCTTGACTAATACACCAATAGTCTGCATAATCTTCATACCCTCATCCTGCATACGAGTAGACTTCATCTGCATCTCAGAAAAATGAGCACTACCAGCAGTAGAAGAAAAATTATCAACCAATTTTTTAACATTACCACCAAATAATTTGTTCATGAAATCAAGAATCCAAAAATAGATAGGTTCAAGAGTACTGCTAGAAGAATCATAAGTAATCTTATGAGACCTACTAGACTTGCCCCTAGCATCAGCAAGAGCAATAAAAGGACCCTTGGACTTAAGAATTTCCTTAACCTTATCAGGATTAGAAGAATAATCATCAGGGCGAACGACAGCTAAGACCTTAGTGATATCATCAAGATACTTACTCTTAACCTCTAATTCCTCTTTTGATAAATCAGCCATAATAAGAAGATAACAAGGTGATATTTAAAAGTTTGTCAAGAAGAAAGATACGATAAAAAGCACAAATATTTAAGAAGTTAAGAGTAGAAATATCTCTGTGGTATTAACACTCGTAAGACATCTGAGTTTTGAAGGACAGCAGAGCATAGGACTTCATGATTGGAATCCTGATTATTCAGAAAAGGTGGATGACAAAAGACTTGATTATTATCTTGGAACATATCTAGGAATGGGAATAACAGCAGTAGAAATAGATAATGGTAAAAAGATTAGATGGTACATGGGGATCGTCGACGAAGAACCCCCACATGTTAAACATAAAGAAATCACTGAGGGATATATAGAAAGACAAAGAAGAATAATCAATGATGATAACCTTATAAAAGATAAAGATATAGAATCAAGAGTTGAAGAACTAAAAAAAGAGATAACCATAAAAAGAAAGACAAAGATTTAAATTGTTGAAATAATAATTATAACAATGGGCTTTTTCAAAAACAGGAAGGGTGACGGAGGAACTATTGACTTGTCAGACATGCAACGTAGAGGAATACTAAAGAAGAAAACTCCAACAGCAAGCGTAGGAACAACAAGCCAAGGATACGCAGACCTCACAGGAAGTAGCACTACGAACAATAATGATAACTTCAGCAATGACACCATGAGCTTCTTCGACAGCATAGCAACAAGTAGCACAGGAAGCACGAATAGTGGAGGAGGCCGTTATGGTAGTGGAGGGGTGGATGTAGGAATGCTAAATAAGAGAGTAGAAGACCTAGAATACAAGATGGAAAATTATATGAAAAAACTAAACCAGTTATTAGACAGGATGGAAGTAGCAGAAAAAAGGCTGGACAGAATAGAAGG
>PFDC01000163.1:4036-5528 GCA_002763035.1 Candidatus Pacearchaeota archaeon CG10_big_fil_rev_8_21_14_0_10_35_13
TACTCATTAGAAAATGCACTTAGTCACGAAGGGAAAACTCGAGAGAACATCATACTAGGAAGATTATTCAAGGAAGGACTAGAAAAAAGCGAGATAGGAAAAATAATGCCAAAGATTAGCGAAGTAGTAAAAGAAGTTAATAGTATGAGCGCGGAAGAAAAAATAAAAACTTACCAAAAATTCAAAGAAGAATTCGACAGACTAAGAGAAGAAAAGAAAGCTTACGTTAAAGAATTGGAAGAATTACCAGAAGCAAAAAAAGGAAGAGTAGTAATGAGAATAGCGCCATACCCATCAGGAGACTTACACATAGGAAACACAAAGACATTCTTACTAAACGACATATACGTAAAAAAGTATGAAGGAAAGCTGTTACTAGTAATTGACGACACCATAGGAAGTGCAAAGAAACTACTAGTAAAAGAAGCGTTTGACTTAATACCTGAAGGACTAGAATGGTTAGAAGTAGAATATAAGAAACCAATAATTTACAAGAGCGACAGACTAAAAATTTATTATGAATACGCAGAAAAAGTAATAAAGAAAAATAGGGCGTACGTATGCGAATGCCCTCAAGAAACGCTTAGAGAAAATAGGAAGAACGGAAGAGCATGCGGATGTAGAGTACTACCATTAGAAGAACAAATGAAGCGTTGGAAGAAAATGTTGAAGAAAGGAACAAAAGAAGGAAGTTATACACTAAGAATAAAAACTGACCTTCACGACCCAGACCCAGCATTTCGTGATAGAGTACTATTTAGAATAAGTAATAGAAAACATCCAAGAGTAGAAAATAAATACCACTTATGGCCAATGCTTGAATTCTCATGGGCCGTTGATGACATACTACTAGGAGTAACACATGTGATTAGAGGAAAAGAATTAATGATAGAAACAAGAATGCAAGAAGAATTATGGAAAATTCTCGGATTGGAAGAGAAAGCTCCGGTAATGCTTCACGGAGGGATGATAAAGATTGAAGGGATAGAAGGAAAACTAAGCAAGAGCAAAGCACAAGCAGAAGTACTAAGCGGAGAATTCAAAGGATGGGACGACCCAAGAACTTGGAGCCTTCACTCACTGAAACGCAGAGGGATAAGACCTGAAGCAATTAGAGAATTCATTAAGGAAATAGGACTAAACCAGAATGACATAACAGTACCAATTGATAAGCTATACCACATAAACAAAGGAATGATTGACGAAGAAGCAAACAGATACTACTTTGTTAAGAACCCTAAAAAAATAATTATAGAAAACATGCCAAGACTAGGAAGTGTAGAAATACTAAGACACCCAGAAAAGAACGAGCTTAGAGAAGTAAAGGTAGGCAAAGAATTATTAATCGACGAAGAAGATTATGAGAAGTTTAAAGGAAAAGAAGTAAGGCTAATGAACTTATTCAACATAAAACTAAAAGATAATACTAAGATGTTAGAAGACAATACTGGCAAGGGATTACAAAAAATTCAATGGGTACCAAAAAAATTCA
>PFDC01000006.1 GCA_002763035.1 Candidatus Pacearchaeota archaeon CG10_big_fil_rev_8_21_14_0_10_35_13
TCAATTAGTTCTCTTGAATCATCAAGTATTAATTCTAGGAATAAGTCCCCAGTTGATTGGTTAAGTTTTGGTTGATAAACATTATTAGTCCCATCATTTCTTGATACGGTAATAGGCACTGATACTTCTACCTGTTGAGTGTATTCAGATTTTTGTCCATGAATTCCTCCGTTCTCTCCTTTCTCAAAAGTATAAGGGTAATCAATTCCTAAAAGCAAAGGATTGTCTTCGGATATCAGGCTTCTAACCCCAAAATTATAGTTTTTGAATCTTAAACGATGTCTTACTTCTTCTCCTGAAACATCAGTAATAGAATCATAACGTGTTTTTACATCAGATTTAATCTTAGTTTTTGAACCCCTATCAGGCCTTTTATCCCAGAATCTAATAAGTACATAATCCAAAGATACAGGAATCTCAGAATATTCATTACGTCTGACTACTGTTTCAAAACCATCATTAAATTCCCTAAGGAATTGTCTACTTGAACTACCGGTTATTGCTGTATCAATAGTGATTACCCTCCCTCTGTTATGATCATTACATGAAGCTTTTCTTACTAATTGATCAGTTAAAACACGCACTAATTGATGTTTATTCTTTAAGAAATCAGAGGTAGGTATAAGCATAGGATTTAAATCAACATCCAGAAATTCCCGTGCTAACGTATCAACAACAACAGTTGGTGGATAGCCACCCCTTAATAAGCAGACCATGCTCTCAGGTTGTTCTTTATCAATAACAAACAAGGATTTAACGCATGCAGAGCTATAGGAATGAATATCCTCTTCAGACATAGTCATACCTTCAGGAATTGATTCTTTACATCTCTCCATAGATTAATCAGAACATTCCCCCTTAAAAACCTTTCCATTTGTTACTATCCCATAGTTACAGAATACTTTTATAACCTCCCCCTCATTTCTTATCTTATGGTTATAAGGGGGTGTTTTCATGAAATTATTTAAGGGTGAAGAGAAGAAAGTTCTTAAGAGACTTGGTGTTTTGAGTGTTGCTAAAATCGGTGCTTTGTTCGGAATAATTTTTGGGCTATTGGGCGGCATAACAGTTTCCTTGTTAAAGGCTTCAGGTAGCCTTACTGCTGATATGGCAATATTTAACATGATTGGTTACTGGTCAATAATAGTCTTGCCTGTTGGTTATGGTGTTAGTTATTTCATTGGTGGAGCAATCACTTCTTGGCTTTATAACATCTTAGCAGAAAAAGTTGGAGGCATAGAACTTACTTTTAAGAAGTAAGATTACTTTTTTATTATTATTTTTTTATTTGTTCACGTTCGTAAGAGTTTGAGATTTGTTGGAGGATTATTTATTTCAGTACTGTTCTTTCGCTTATTTCTCCGTGGAGGTTTTCTAACATTTTCCCTATGATTTTTTCTGGGTTCTTATTCCATTGTTTATGCCCTGTTACCCACCCTAATTTTACTAATGCTACTTCTGGTAACATGTCTTCTAAGAATATTACTCCCGCATTCATTAGTTCTCTACCCGCGCTGTAAACCCATGGGTCAGTTCTTCCGTTAAGTGTTTGTGTTGTCATGAAGATTATCGTGCCGTTGCTTATTGCCTTCTTTATTTTTCCATTCCAGCTGTTTTCTCCTGATTCACTAGTTGCTACGTGTCCCATTCCTGTTCCTTCAATAATTATCCCTTGGTAGTTCTTAGAATAATACTCTAGTATCTCTGGGTCTTGTCCAGGATAATATTTTATTAGTGCTACTTTTTCGTTATTAGTAATGTCTGTTTCAGGATTTTTTTCTGAGCGTTTGTTATAATTATTATTTGAGTATTCTATTTTTCCGTCAGCCCATACTCTTGCTATTGGTTTTTCATTATGGCTCTTGAATGCTTCTCTCATTGTTGAATGATCTTTTCTTGCTCTTATTCCTTTGATGACGTTGCAGTATTCGTCGTTAGTATTTCCGTGCCCTACGATTACTACTTCTGCTATTTCACTATTAGCAATTATTGATGAGCATATTAGGTTTAATGTAGCGTCGGAACTTCCTCTGTCAGTGCTTCTTTGGCTGTATGTTAGTACTACTGGTTTGTTCAGCTTTCCTAAATAAAACGTTAATGCAGTGGCAGTATAGTGTAGTGTGTCTGTTCCATGCGTTAGTATTATCCCTTTTACTTCTTTGTCTTCTAAGCTTTTCTTTATTTCTTCTGCTATCTTCTTCCAGTCTTTAGGATTCATGTTTTCTGATAGTTTCATGAATGGACTTACTAAGTGTTTTATTCTTACAAACTTTAGCATTTCAGGATAATACTTGAAGAATTCTTCAGGGTTTGTTAGGCTCTTAACTGCTCCGGTCTTATAATCAATTCGGCTACTAATTGTTCCTCCGGTCATTATGATGTCAATTGCTGGTAATTCAGGGTTTTCTTCAAAGGTCATTTCAGAGTTTTCTTCTTTCACTGCTTTCTTTATTAATTCTATTTTTTGGACGTTTTCTTTTCTCACGCCGATATTATACCCTGTTGATAGTTTTATTAGTAAGAATTCTGTTTCTGGGCTTTCAAGCATTATTCCTTCAATAACTTCGTTAATGCTTGTAACTTTCACTAAGTCGCCAACTTCAGGATTTTCTTCAATCTTTTTTGTCATCATTCATTAAAGCCAGGGGTTTTTATAAAGTTTCTTAGTGGATAACTACCATCAAACCACCAAAAAGAGAAAAGTATAACTACTAATCAGGGACAACAGACAAAAGGTTTATAAACCTTTGATTGTTAGGGTTATTATGGATAATCATGATAGAAAAAGAGTCTTAGTTGTTGAGGATGAAGGAGGAATTAGGGAGATAGCAGAAGCAGTTTTATCCAAAAATTATGAGGTTACAACCGCTCCAAATTATGATGAGGGTAATAGATTACTTTCTTCAGAAAAATGGTACGGATTACTTACAGATAATGACATGCCAAAAGGTGGAAACTACACATTAGGGGCTGGTTGTTTATTAATCAGAGAAGCTAAAGGCTTAGGTGTTGAAAGAGTTGTCGGCATGAGTGGTAAACCAGAAGCTAGAGAATTGATGACAGAAGCAGGAGCCGATAGATTCCTCGATAAACCTTTCAATTTAAAAGCATTAGAAGGAGCGTTTGATTAACAATGGCTAAGAATCTTTTTGATAAATTAATTAATAAAGCATTAATACTCGGCACTTTCGCAGTTGCAGTTTCTGTTGGTAAAGCCGCCGCCTCTAATAATGTTTCCCCAATTGAGGTTCTTAAATATTTTGTAAACCCCCATCAAACAACCAGAGATAATAGACAAAATAATGATAGCCAATTAGAAAAAACAATTATTAATAATCCACACACGCCTTCATCTGAAACCCCTAAAGAGACCCCAACTCAAAAAATAGAAGCTCTGGATAATTCTCTTGATTATCGTAGCACTTATGTTATGGTCAAGCGTCATGAGGGCCTTGAGCTTAAAGCTTATGATGATTCCAAGGGTATTAGAACTGTTGGCATAGGTTTTAATCTTACTAGATCTGGTGCTCGTGCGAGAATTGAAAGTCTTGGCCTTGATTATTCTAAAGTCTATAATAAAAAAGTAGAGATTACTGTAGAACAAGCCGAGAGATTATTCGTTGATGATTTTGATAACTCTATAAAAATAGCTGAGAATTATGTTGGTAGTGATAAGTGGGGTTCTCTCCCTAGAGATGTTAAGGGAGTTGTTGTTGACATGTCTTATAATCTTGGCCCTACAAAACTTGCAGGTTTTAAAAAATTTCGTGAAGCCTTAAGAACAGGTGATTTTAAAAGTGCAGCTGATGAAATGGTTGATTCTGAATGGTACGGCCAGGTTGGTAATCGTTCTAAAGAGTTAGTGGGTATTGTTAGGGGATATTCTACAAGGTGATAGTGTAGTTTGAATCACCAGAATACTTAAAAAAGTCAATCACAATTTCTATTTAATGAATAAAAAGAGATTTTTGTTATTTTCAGTATTTTCATTAATTATTCTTAGTTCTTTGTT
>PFDC01000093.1 GCA_002763035.1 Candidatus Pacearchaeota archaeon CG10_big_fil_rev_8_21_14_0_10_35_13
CCAACATACATCACTAAAGACGGAAAATACTACGTATCAGCAATACAAGAACTAGAAGCAGTAACAGAAAATGTTGATGCTACAGCAGGAGAAAAAGTAGAAATAAATACTGAAGGAGCACCAAGCATAGGACCAGAAAATGCTAAAGTAACAGTTATAGAATTCTCAGACTACCAATGCCCATACTGTGGAGCCGCAGCAGGAACACATGAACAACTAATAAACCAATTTCAAACAAGAGACCCAACATGGAAACCAGCAGTACCAGAACTAGAAGCCTTAGCTAAAGAAGGAATGATAAGATACGTATTCAAGAATTACCCATTAGGATTCCACGAAAATGCAGAAAAAGCAGCAGAAGCAGGACTCTGCGCAGAAGAAGAAGGAAAATTCTGGGAATACCACGACTTATTATACAAGAACCAAGAAGCACTAACAGTAACAGACCTAAAGAAATACGCAACACAAATAGGAATTAACAAACAAAAGTTCGATGAATGCTTAGATAGTGGTAGAATGAAAACAAGAGTAGAAGAAGACATGAGCGACGGAACAAAAGCAGGAGTAAGCGGAACACCAACATACTTCATTAACGGAATAGTAATGGAAGGGGCAGTAAGCTTTGAAGACATAAAGAAAGTAATAGAAGCAGAACAAAACGCATAAGGGTTTTATTAAGGATGATTATTCTGATATTACATAAAAAATATGTGCGATAACACTATTATGCAATTTTTTGTGATTAAGAACTCCCAAAACTACTAACATACTTAATTTCTTCAGGAGAAAACTTTAGTTCTTTCTGAACCTCTGGGAGTTTGAAAACATTAACAATCATAGAAAAATCCCTGTTAGCCTTACGATAACTAATATGATTAAAAGCACAATACTTAAGAACTACTGACTTACGCTTAGCATTCTTCTGATTAATAATCCAAGTCTTAAGAATACGAGAAGGCTTCTTATAAGAAGTAAAACCAAACTTAGGCTTGAGCTTAGCAGCACTAACACCAGCACTTAAAAAGAAGTTCTGATAAACAAGGAAACGCCAATACTGACGACGGATAATTCTTCCCTTAAACACATCAGCCTTAGAAAGAGCATCAAAAGCCCTCCATAACTCCTCATCCTTATACTCATAAGGGATATTCTCCTCCAACCACAAAAGTATCTCATCAAGAGACATATCAGTCTTATCAAAGATTCTTATAATATCATTAGAAAAACGATTCTTAAAAACTTCCTTAAGAATAGTAAAGATATCCTTCTTCTCATCACGATTAAGAAGATTTAAAGAAAGAGCCTTAACCTCACCCTCTTCCTTGATAACATCAAGATCATTAAGGCCAGCACGAACATCGCCGTTACACTTAATAGCAACCCTCAATAAAGACTCATCATCAACATTAAGCTTCTCCTTGATTACAATATCCTTCAATAAATAAAAAATTGTTTTATAATTAAGCTGTTTAACAGGAACAACTTCAGAAACTTGGCGAAGCTGAGCAAACTTCTTATCCCAAATATCATTAGCAGTCATGATTATAGGAACTGATGAAGTCTTAATAATATCAAGAAGAGCAGAAAGACCACCACGATCACGAGTAGCGATACCATCAACCTCATCAACAAGAATAACCTTATTAGTGTTAAACAAAGACCTCTGCTCAGAAGCAGGCCTAACAACTTTATCAATCTGATCAGCATTACGCAAATCAGAAGAATTAATCTCCATAATCTCGGCATTAACCTCCTTAGAAAGAGCATGAGCAAGAGAAGTCTTACCAGTACCCGCAGGGCCATAAAGAATTAACGCCTTCTTACCATCACCAGAAAAACTCTTAAAGAAAAAACGTAGCTTCTCAATAGCAAAATCCTGACCCTTAACATCAGAAAAACTCTTAACACGATACTTCTCAACAAAAGTCATTCATCAACCCCCAGAACTTTATCAAGACCATTGAATCTCTCATGAATATTACTAACTGCACCAGCACCTATCTGATAAAGAAAACTACAAGCAGCCAACGTAGGCTCGCCACGAGAACTCCAACCAACAACATCAGGATGAGATAAATATAAGCCCACTTTTCTAACAGCACAACCAACACCATCCATTAATTTACCAAAATAATCATTACTCATTCTTTAATAACCTCATTTTATTATAACCCAATTTACATTACCTTACCCTTGCCAGCAATAACAAAACTAGCAAGTAAGGATTCTAACTGAATGAAAGGATCACTACCCTCGATTAATCTAAACTCTATATCACCAGTCTTTTCAGTAAGACGTACCTTAATCTCAGGTTCTATAGGAAGATTCCACAATTCCCTCTGAATACCCTTAATAATATCCTGACCAGAAAAACCACCATTAAGCATTACTTCCAAAAGCTTAGTACGAGCACTAATAAAATCACCACTAAGAGCATTCTCAAGAACAATCTTAACATCAGAAGGCTTAGCAGAAGAAACAACAGTATCAATAAGTTCCTTAGTGATCTTAGGACTAATAGAAGCAGTAGACTGAAGAATGTTAACAGTACGCCTAGCATCACCCTCAGAAGCATCAGCAATAATCTCTAAAGCATCCTCATCAATCTCTAAACCCTCGCTCAAAGCAATACGCCTAATGATCTTAGTAACATCCTTCTTATCAAGAAGAGTAAAACGGAAGAGAGCACAACGAGACTGAATAGGATCAATGACCTTAGTACTGTAGTTACAAGAAAGAACAAAACGACAAGTATTAGAATAATTCTCCATAGTACGCCTCAAAGCATGCTGAGCATCAACAGTAAGAGCATCAGCCTCATCCAAGAATATTACCTTAAAAGGAACAGAAGCAAGAGCCTTAGTACGAGCAAAATCCTTAACTTTCTGACGAATAACATCAATACCACGCTCATCAGAAGCGTTTAATTCCAAATAATTATCCCTCCAAGTATCACCGAATAATTGTTTAACAACTATCAGTGCAAGAGTAGACTTACCAATACCAGCAGGACCTGCAAACAATAAATGAGGGATATTCATAGAATCAGTCATACCCTTAACACGACGAACAACCTCTTCCTGACCAACAACCTCATCAAAGTTAGAAGGCCTATACTTCTCAGTCCAAATATTACTCTTACTCATAAAGGAAAAAGAACTGGAGTGGTTATAAATGTTATTGTGATAGGAGTGATATATTAGTTTACCTAATGAAAATTAGGATAAAATAACGAAATGTTATTGTGATAAAGAATATAAATCAAGAAAATTACTTTCTTGCCACTACTAAATACTTATCCAATTTACTACGTTTATCAATTTGTAACCCTGAATAAGGGTTTATTCCTGCATACTTAATATTAAAACCTGGAATCTCAAGACCCCTAGCAAGATAAACACCACCCCTGAAACAGAAATGAGTACCAACAACTAATGAACCATTATGGGTTACAGACTTAAGATTATTAAAAATCTTCCCCCAAGAATCTCTGCCCCCGAGCGTTTCACAGTTAGGATGTCTTAAAATAACCATATCAAAATCCCCGAAGTCTTCATCAATCTCTGTACCATCAAACAATAATACTTGTCCGAGACCACTTATTTCATTTCTTGATTTTAATACTGCCTCAGGGTCATTATCCATCCCTAAAAAACTTATGCCATCATAATCTCTAAACGCTAATCTAAATGAAGAATACTCCTGAAGTGCATCCCTTCCAATACCTACACTAAGAATCCTAGGCCTCTCAGAAGTTGTCCTAAGTTCAAGCTTTCTAGAAAAATTGATTGTTGGAATAAGATTATTAATGCTTGGTAAAGCTTCCAACCTTTTTCTTTCTGATAAGTTAATCATCATTGTGATTTATTTGCATCACCAACTAAGAAAATTACTTGCTTCTTTCCTTATGTCTCTTACGTTTACGCTT
>PFDC01000015.1:0-223 GCA_002763035.1 Candidatus Pacearchaeota archaeon CG10_big_fil_rev_8_21_14_0_10_35_13
CCTGCTTTTCTTCCTTGCTTTTTCAGAGCAGAAAGAGCCGATAAATTTGAAAATAATTTATAACATTCATATTGTAATGTTTTAGAATAAACTTCTCTGAACTTTGGTTCGCATATTTTCAAATCTGGAAGAATTGCCTGAATCATATTTCTATCGATAATTACTTGGTCTCGCAATTCTCCAAGCATAATATTATATGCCTGTCTGCAAATATCGAGAGCAA
>PFDC01000015.1:234-4245 GCA_002763035.1 Candidatus Pacearchaeota archaeon CG10_big_fil_rev_8_21_14_0_10_35_13
TCCGTATTTTGTTGTTATCATTTTGTTTCATTAGTCGATTTATTATTTCATCGTAAGTTTCTTTTTTGGTTATTCTTAATTTCTTCATTTTTTCTAATGTTTTATGCTCTATTTGTATATTTGTTCTCTGTTTCATACACAGGATATACACAACACCTATTTATATACTTTTCCATGCCAATTCATCTCCCACCTAAATCAGAGATTTCAGGATGGAGACTTCTTGGAGACGAGGTTAAAATTAAGAACACAAAATTAATCAGTTATTAGATAACAAAATACGATGAAAGAATCAAGTCCTAAGATTTTTTGAACTTAGCAACTTCCTGAATAAGATCAACTTGCCCCATGAAAGCGGCCCTGCAACAATACCTCTCAAGACCAAGATCATTAAGAACCCTCTCAGGACTATCGCCGTCATCTTGAGTACGCTTCTTGAATTCTTCCCACAAGTGAGCTATTGGCTTCCCACACGAAAAACATCTGATTGGTATTATAATTTTTTCCTCCTAAGATAATTTCGACTTTTATTAGTAATCCAGTACTTATACGGATAATTACTAATTTTGACAAAACCAAAATTTCTAAGTAATTTCAACTCTGAGTAGACTTTGGACTTTTTTAAAGCTTTCGCTAGGCCCTTTTGAGAGATCCCAGGGAAATTATCTACTGTAACAATCAATTCCAACAAGGAGTTAGGTATTTCACCACTACCATCAACTAAAAATCTAGCGTGTAAACGTTTTAAACTATGTTTCATAAAAGGAATAATACTCTCAAAAGCTTCCCTGTTATAAGCCAATAAGTTGCCACCGTCATACCCGTCAAAAAGCTTTAATTTTTTAAGATACCCACTGTAAATTCTAACTAATTCTTTATCCTTACAAGCCCACCTAAAAGAGCGATTATAAAAAGAAACATTTCCCTCTGCATCAAATAGTCCTGCAAAAAAAGCTTTTTTGTTTAAATGCTTAAGCAGAGACTCAAGATTCTTTAGTAAATAATGAAAGAATGATGAAAGAAAACCATTAATCGAATGAGCAGATATAACCCACCCCCCTATTTCTTTATCTATAACAAATTTCTTATCATAAGACAAAACAGGTTCTTTAACACTTTTGGTTATATAAAGAATCTTCTCAATTCTTTGACGATATTTAAGAAGAAAATCCTCAGTAAAACGGAGGATTTCTCTGTCTTGATTACAGATACCAACCCTCCCACCGCCCGAATGATCACCACACCAGAGCCCAAAGAAATATGAGAATCCCTCATCTAAGACTATGCTACTTGGAAGATTATTGGTAAATAGTTTTTTCTTCCCATTAGAATGCGCTGAGTAATTGACAATCAGAAAATTATTATCTTCTTTGATAGAAATAATTTTCAAGACCCCAAAGTCTATAAGTTTTTTATGAGAGAGAAACCAACTTTTGAGATTCAGACTATGGTCAGCCATAATCTCACTTAGTGAAGGTATTTGACCAGCCCAGCCTTTTAACTGTTTATGTCTGAAGTCTCTCCCATGTTTAAGTAAGCGGCTTACTAGTTCTTCTTTCAAAAACCCCAAAAGAGTGTTAAGCTTAACTTCCCCTTCAGAAATAACCTTTAGGTTTATTAGTTTCATGATCAGAACCGAAGGAACACTATCAAAATAAAGATTTTTATAACCTCTTATAGAACTTGCAGGAATTCCTAAAATTTTTGCACCTTTTATTGAACCACCAAAAGAATCAGAGAATTTCTTAAAAATTTTTTTCTGAAATGGTGGTTTAAGTTTAAACATTAATGTTGACATTGTAAAAATAATCCTATCAAGTATGTAAATTTTCCCACAATATAGGCCTCATTGGTATTATCATGATAATGCAAGAAAAAGAAGATTTTAAAAGCTTTGTGTTATAATAATATAAGAGGTGCAAGACCTCAGAGACGAATTCTGAGAGAATATTAGAATAAGAAAAAATGGCAGAAGAAACAATAATAGAATTGAGAGAAGTAGCAAAGTACTACCCGATGGCAGGAGGGTTAGTCAAAGCAGTAGACGGAGTAACAATAAAAATAAAGAAAGGAGAATTCATAGCAATAATGGGACCATCAGGAAGCGGAAAGAGCACAAGCATGAACCTAGTAGGAAGCCTAGACTTACCAACAAAAGGACAAATATTCCTTGACGGAAAAGACATAGCACACCTAGACGAATCACAACTAGCACAAATAAGAGGGAAAAAAATAGGATTCATATTTCAAGGATTCAACCTAATACCAAACCTAACAGCCAAGGAAAACGTAATGCTACCAATGCTATTCCAAGAAACAAATGAAGAAGCAAGAGAAAGAAAAGCAGAAGAACTATTAGGAATGGTAGAACTAAGAGACAGAGCAGACCACTACCCAAACCAGTTATCAGGAGGACAACAACAAAGAGTAGCAATAGCAAGAAGTTTAGCAAACGACCCAGACGTAATATTAGCAGATGAACCCACAGGAAACCTAGACACACAAACAGGAGAAAAAGTCTTAAAATTCTTAGATGAACAAAAAAATAAAGGAAAAACAATAATCATGGTAACACACGACCCAGAATTAGCAATGAAACACGCAGAAAGAATATACTGGGTAAAAGACGGAAGGATAATAAAAACAACAGCAAGACACGCAGGAAAATGGAAAGAGTTGTAATGACTATAAAGTTACAAAAAAGAAAGCTTTTTAAATGGAGAATTATATAGGATAATATGAACAACAAAACAATAATGATGGTAACACACGACCCAGAATTAGCAATGAAACACGCAGAAAGAATATACTGGGTAAAAGATGGAAGGATAATAAAAACAACAGCAAGACACGCAGGAAAATGGAAAGAGTTGTAATGACTATAAAGTTACAAAAAAGAAAGCTTTTTAAATGAAGAAATATACAACATAATATGAACAACAAAACAACAACAATGATCTTAGGAATTATACTAGCAATCAGCATAATAAGCCTAACATCAGCACTTACAGTACAATCAGTGAGTGTCCAAGAAATACAACCAGGAAAGGAAGCATCAGTAACAGTCAATATAGAAAACAACCTAAAGAGCGACGTAAGAGACGTATCAGTAAACCTACAATTAGGAAATACACAATTCATAGCA
This sequence comes from Candidatus Pacearchaeota archaeon CG10_big_fil_rev_8_21_14_0_10_35_13, assembly GCA_002763035.1. GTDB lineage: Archaea > Nanobdellota > Nanobdellia > Pacearchaeales > GW2011-AR1 > PFDC01. The sequence continues at coordinate 3,380 of PFDC01000015.1, forward strand.
GTAGGAAGCTCTGAAGACTCACAAGACAAAATAAAAGAAGGAAATGACGAATCATTCAGTTACACAATAAAAGCAAGCAAAGACATAAAACCAGGAGACTACAGCATACCATTCATCATAAGATACGAATACGAAAACAAAACTATTGAAAGAAGTGGAACCTTCGGAGTAACAGTGAAAGCAAACCCAGAATTATCATACACCATAAGCACGGAAAACGCAGTAGTAGGAAATAGTGGAAAGATCACACTAAAAATAATCAATACAGGACTAGGAGAAGCAAAGTTCTTAACAGTAAGAATATTCCCTAGCGGATACACATTACTATCAGAAGAAACAATATATATAGGAAGCGTAGGATCTGATGATTATGAAACAGCATCATTCGACGTAGTATTCAACGACAAGAATTCATTACTAAGCGCAAGTATTGAATACAAAGACTTTGATAATAAACAAGTAATAAAAACCGTTAACTTACCAATAAAAGTTTACACCCAAGAAGAAGCATTACAATTAGGAATAATCACTAAGAGTAATACAGGAATGTACATCATAGTAGCAATAATAATCATAATAATCTGGTATGCATGGAAGAAGATTAAGAAGAACAGAAGGATTAAGAAGAGTATGGAAGGAAACGGGAGGTAAAACTCCAGAAGATGATCAAGGACTATTTCTCACTAGCATTAAGAAACCTAAAACATAGAGGAACCCGTAGCTGGCTTACAATGTTCGGAATATTTATTGGAATAGCAGCAGTAGTATCACTAATAAGCATGGGACAAGGACTACAAACAGCAATAACAGGACAATTTGGAACCCTAGACGCAGACAAACTAATAATAGCAAATGCAGAAACAGGA
>PFDC01000010.1 GCA_002763035.1 Candidatus Pacearchaeota archaeon CG10_big_fil_rev_8_21_14_0_10_35_13
AATAATCCCTAACAACCCGCAGTTCTTGAGGGGTAAGAATCTTACTCAAAGCACTAACAAGTTCTCTAGTACCAACATTAACGAACGGACGTTCAGGCATTGACAAATCCTTAAGTGAAGCATCATTAAGTTCATCAACAGCCACTTGAGTATTAGGAGGAGAACCAAGAGGAACATTATCATCAAGCATTTGATACTCTAAAGGAGCAGGATTAAGAGAACTAAGAGCATTAATTTCTGGAACACTACTAGGCTCTTTAAGACCTCCAAGAATCTTATCAAGAGAAAGTTGTAAATTATCAGGAGGAAAACGACAAGCAGTAATAGTAGAATAATGACCAGAATCAGTATTACGAGAGCTCTGAACACCAAAAACCATAGCACGAGAAGCTAGAGCATAAGAAGGCCTAATACCCTTATTAAGCGCAGAAATGAACGAATTATTAATCCCAACCATCCCTTCCTGAACTAAATCATCAAGAGGAAGAGTAGGAAGACCCAAGGCCTTACGATGCCTAGAGAACTCTTTAGCGAACCTTGAAGAAACACCAGAATAATAACCTCTAAGAAAAAAATTAATTCCAGAACCATCAAAACCAGCTTCTACTAAAGCGTCAATAATCTTCAAAGAAAAAAACTTTTTAAAAGTAGTAAGGTGAGGAATATAAAGACCAATATCTTCTTTAGTGACCAAACCACTACTATCCCTCAAGAAAGAAAGAAACTGCCCCTTCCTCTCAGCCCACACCCTAGGAGGTATGATATCCCTATTACGAACATAACGCTCATCAAGACCTGCCTTACGCCGTGCATCATTAATATTATAATGATAGATCTTGCTCAAAACCTTCATGAAAGGAGTACCCCTAACCTCCGCGCCACTAACCCCAGGATAAACCCTCAAGAAATCATGAAAACCATCAATGAATATTTGTTTACCAATAGGACTAAGATTACCCCAATTACGAGAAGCCATCACATGATAAATAGAAGTATCAGGAAGTAAACTAAGAGCAGAAACATTATCCAGCTCATGATATAATCTAGTCATGAAAACAAGAAATGATAAGAGGTTAAAAACCTTACTATTAGTGACTACGAAATAATGATAACAAACTTTAAAAGCCTAAAAAACATTAAAGAAATATGACAAGAGTATACTCAGCATCATTCCCATTAAGAAGAGAAAAAAGCCTGGATGACCTGGCAGAGACAATAGTTAAATGGGTTACAGGAAGCCCCCATCACAACATCCAGATTCCAGATCTTGAGGGAATAAATAATGATGGCTTCTCATATGAACGCGGAACACATACTGTTGAAACATTAAGAACAGAAGGGAAGGAAGGAGAATATTTAGCAATCAAGCATAAGCACCTCGATAAAGGAGACACATGGACCTCAGAAATTGTTGGGGGAATAGACGATAAAGGATTTAGAACATCAATAGTAACAGACTACCAAAGTGCAACCAGAGGAACAGAAATAAAGCGAGGGAATAAACCAATAATAGTAACAAAACTAATAGACCTGCTAGGTGGAGGGTTTGATGGAAGCATCCTTGTTGTGAGAAATACACCCTACACTATTGATATAGACTCAGTACCTTTTGTGATTGAAGGATTAAAAAATAGGTCTGGAAACGAATTACCAATAGTCTATGTTAGTAAAGGAGGAAATGAACAACTCGCAATAAGCCCTCAAGAATTAGCACTAAAAGTTTCAGGAATGGCACATGTATTACAAGAAAAAACGTGCTTAGAAGAAGAGATGAGAAGACTATTAGGAGAAAGAGCCATATTCAGAGGGTATCTCGGAATTTACTGGCCTAATGGAAAGATTAACAGAATACCACCAACTGCTGAGAAGATAGTTGAAGACGTTTACTGGAAAGTACTAGGACTATCATTATCTTCAAAACTACCACCAGAACTAACCTATGAGGGAGTTAGAAGAATGAAAACACAAAAAGAAATAGAAAGATTAAGAACAGAAGGTAAAGACAGAGAAGAAGAAGCACTAGAATTAGCAATAAAAGAGATAAGTGACAGAGACAAAGAAATAAGTGACAGAAATAAAGAAATAAGTAGCCTGAAGGAAAAAATTGGGGGATTAGTAAGAATTGTTGAAAGAGAAAATAGACAAATAGGCGAAACCAAAGGAGGAATAACCATCAAAACACCAGAGGTTAGGGAAGCATACTTAGGGGAAATAAGAGATATGATAATAGCAGGACTTGAGAAGTATTTAAACAGAGGTGTTCAAGACGGAACTAGAAGAAATAGAATAATCAAAGAAATTTTAGAAATGAATCAAACATCAGGCAGAAAAGAAGAGGTTATCACAGAAATCAAAAGGATATTTCATGCAAACCCAAGAAGCATCAATCAAGAAATAATCAGTCAAATGGAAGCATTAGGATTAGTATTAACCCTCGAAGGAAAACATTACAAGGTTAGTATTGGAGGAGAAGGAATAACAGCCACTATACCATCAACCCCAGGAGATAGCAGAAGCGGAAAAAACTCCGCAAGTAATATAATAAAAAGTTTATTATAAAGAAAGATAATTCATAAATTTTATAATAACCAAAAAAAAATGATTATCATAAAAGAAAAAGAAGGGATGAGTATTGGTAAACGGATAATGATGGCAGGACTATTCATAGGAATAGCAATATTCTTATCAGCATTAGTATTCAGCACCGCAATGTTCGTATCACAAGTAGCACATACGGCGATAACAAACATTGGCAAACTTGACAAGTTCGATAAGTACAACCAGAATGACGGAGCATTATGGGACAAGAACAGAGGAGACGGAGAATTACTGGGAGCGACTTGCGGAACAGTAAGCCAAGACTACAAAAATGAATGTTGTGAAAGAAAGATAGGTGAAGGAAGCACCTACGACATTGAAGAACAAGAATGTATAACACTAATAGCAGAAAAGTAATTCTAAGACAACCAAAACATTTTTAATCCTAAGATAGTAATTGGTATTAAGCACCATTAGTATAGTGGCAGTATACAGCCTTGCCAAGGCTGTGACCCGGGTCCGAATCCCGGATGGTGCATACAAAGAATAAAAAAAGAAGCGTGAAAGTGAATACAACAATAATAAAAGATGGTATTAATAAACATAATCATAGCAGTAGTAATAGTAAGCGCAATATCACTAGTAGGAATAACTTACTTAATGATTAATAAGAAACTACTAGAAAAGATTATCACCTTATTAGTAGCATTCGCCGCAGGAACACTAATAGCAACGGCATTCTACGACTTAATACCAGAAAGTTATGAAGCACTAGAGAGTATGACATGGGTAATAGTAGGACTACTAGTATTCTTCTTAGTAGAAAGCATCCTACACTGGCACCACCACAATGAAGATTGTGAAGAAAAAGATAATTTAGGTAGTAAGAAAAGAATAATGCCAGTAGTATACCTAAACCTCATAGGAGACGCAATGCACAACTTCCTCGACGGAATAATCATAGCAGCAGGATTCTTAGCAGGAACACCTACAGGAATAGCAACAACCATAGCGATAGCAATTCATGAAATACCTCAAGAAATAGGAGACTACGCAGTACTAATAAAAGGAGGGCTTAGCAGAATGAAAGCATTACTAAGCAACTTCTTAACAGCACTAACAGCAATAATCGGAGGAGTACTAGGATACTACTACCTAAACAAAGTACAAGGGCTAATACCTTACATAATAGCAATAGCCGCCGGAGGATTCTTATACATAGCAACAACAGACCTACTACCAGAACTACACAGAACAAAAAACTTCAAGAAAGTAATACTAC
>PFDC01000009.1 GCA_002763035.1 Candidatus Pacearchaeota archaeon CG10_big_fil_rev_8_21_14_0_10_35_13
TAAGATTCGAAGCAAAAGAAAACTTCATAAGAACAATAATGAACGCAAAGAAACAAGCAGAAGCAGGGAAACCACCAACACCACCAGGTACTAACGGAGCAACGGGGGGAGGCGAAGGTGGTGATGGAGCTTATGGGAGCGGGAATAATAATGGGGCTATAACCGTTAATAATACTCCAACAAGCATGAATTTGGTGTTAAACTCACCAGTAATAATAAAAATTGATGATGAAGAACATAAGATAACACTAAAAGCGATTAAGGGTAATAAAGCAACAATAATTGTTGAGAGCACACTAATAACAAAAATAATCGAGAAGGATGAAGGATGGAAGTTTGATGTTGATGATGATGGAACTTACGATGTGATAATTTATCTTAATGGCATATGGAATGCTGAATCAGTCCAAGTAACAATAAAAAAGATTGATGAAGCCCGGGGTATCGGTCTTAACATTAATAGCGTGCAGAAGATGACTCATGCAGAATTAATAAGCCAAGGAATAATTCTGGAAAGTACCAGAGATGGTGGAACTACTACTACTACTACTACTACTACTGCTCCTACAGAAGGTCAAGAACTGGAGATTATCAGGATAAGAATTGAACACTCCTTAGAAGGAGAAGACTATTACGGACTAAGATGGAATCCGAAAATAAATAATGGTAATGGAGGAGTAGAAGTAATAATGAATATCAACCCACAAGCATACTCACTAACTAAGTACAAACAAGAAGAATGGAGTAATAAATTACCACAAAAATTCCTAAACTCTGAAGGAGTAGACTCTGGAGACGTAACACTAATAAATAATATAATGAGTTCTAAGAACACTAATGAATACTTGGAAAGGATCGCCGAAGTAACAAAATATCGAGATGTTAATCACATAAGCTTCCCAGCAACCAAAGAAGAAGCAATAAGCGACAAATTAGTAATTGGGGAAGTCATTAAAGAAATGAGTGCTGAAGAAATAGGAAAGAACATAAATATAAAATATCTCTTTCCCATAGAAGAAATAAAACCAAAACTAAAAGAAACTCCCAAACTACAAGAAACAGAAGAAGTAACAAAACCACAAGAAACCGAAGAATCCGTAGAAGAAAGAAAGAGTGACGAAGTTTTCATTCCAGAAACCGAAAGAACTCTTGATAAAACTACTTCATCAAAATATCCTGTAATCAGAGTAGTATTCACTGAAGGAATTGATGATACGGTAGACTTTAGATGGAATACCGCATTAAATAAGGCACAAGTAAAAGTGTGGCCTAATAATAAAGATGATGGAAATGAATGGATAACTCTGCAAGAAATTAGCAAGAACAAGGAATTAATTAAAGAAGGAAATGATGGAACGATGTACTCTTACGAAAAAGAATACATAAAGAAATTACTAAAATCAAAAAACGAGGAAGAAATGGTGAACATCATATCAGCATGTTTCATAACAGGGGGAACAACAAGAGCATGCTACCTAGCATCAGGAGTAAGCATACCTTACTACTCATTTATAGGATTCCCAAGAATAGAAAAATATCCTCTTTTGCCAGATTATGAAACAAAAGAAAACTATTATTTCTTATACTCAACAATTGAAAGCAATAATGAATGGATGAAAAAATCAATAACACTCATAAAAGAAGAATTAGCAAAGGAAAAACAAGACATCGGAGCTCATGGTTCTGCAAATCAACCATAATATCCCTTAATTCTTGGAAGGTTCAGCGTAAGCACCAGTATTAATATCCGGTACTACTCTTCTTACAGGAGGATAAAAAGCAGGCTTAACGCCTTCAGGAAGAGGAGTAACTTGAGAGTCTTCATGAACATTAGGATAAGGATTAAGAACAGGACGGGCAACAGGAATAAGACCTCTTAGAGCAACATATTCTTCAGGAGTTAAGTGCTTAGAAAAAACAATTATTGGAGCAAAAACTTTAGGATGACTCGGGGCTTCAGAAGTACCGAACTCAACAGTAACCCCACCTTGAACAGTAATGTTACCCTTAGGATCCTTTATGTTTTCATGAACTTCAACAGCAAAGTAAGGAAGAACGTTATCCCAACTCATAGAATTATCAACGAACTTTTGTTTATTAGTGTTAATAGGAACGAAAAAGTAATTCTTTAATTGCTCATGTCTAGAACCGGAAGAATCACGAGTAACGTTAAGGCCACGAGCACCAATAGAAACCTGAGAGAAAGGAAAAGAATCATTAGTAAGGGCTATAACCTCTAAACCTTCAGTACTCTTAGTGGTCTTAGGAACCATGATACTAGGAACAACAATCCTAGAAGAAAAATTAGGATCGGATAAAGGACGAAGAATCAACTTACCGGTGTCCTTCTCAAAATTAATACCATAAGGAAGATAACAAAAACCATCAGGAGAATCAACAAGAACCTCACCACCAGAAACACCAACACCAGTAATACTAACACGAGACTTCTTCCTATCAGCAGGAATTAAATAACTCTCAGGAAGACTAGGATTATTAAGTTCTCTACCATTAAGAACTTCATCAAAAGGCCTAACATAATGGCCACTATCACCATTAGTCAAATGAACAGTTTTAAGATTAACATCTTCCCCAATAGTAATTTCACGCTTATCAAACTCAGAAACAATATTAGTAGGAAGAACTACACGAGAAGCAGGACGAGTAGCACAACCATCAGAAACTAAACCAACAAGACCAGCTAAAACAATAGTCGTAGGAGCAACAACCTTCCCCAAACGAGCATTAATGCAATCATACAATTGCTTAGTTTTATCAAGATAACTCATAAGAAACCAGAGTTTTAGCAGATATAAAAACCTTTCTATTGTATAAACTATGGAGTTACTACAAGGTACTAACTTTTTAGACTGGGGGAATACTCAAGGATCTAATCTTTTATAACTCTGAAAGACAAGCGTTCAGAGCGATATCCAATTATCCAATAGAAAGATTTAAATATTGATGATAACTATAAGTTACCATAGCGTAACTGGGGTTATTATGATAAACTTAACTAAAAACGAAAAAAAACTGTTATTAATCTTACTCAAAGGATTTAATGAATATTATAATTCTAACTCTATAAGCAAAGTTATAGGGCTGAGCAGGGTCGGAACTATGAAAATTTTCAAGAAATTAAAAAAAGAAGAAATAATAAACAATAAAAATATTGGAAGAGCAGTAATATACACACCAAACTTCGAGAATGAGTACACACAAAAATTGATGATATCTCTACTGGCAGAAGAAGCGAACGAACATAAGAGATGGAAGGAAGAATTCAAGAAGTTATTTAAAGAAGGAAGAATAATAATTCTATACGGTTCAATAATAAAAAATTATGAAGTAGCAAGAGACATTGATCTAATGATTCTGCAAGACAAAAGGGAAGAGAGAAATATAAGAAGCATTCTAAGAGAGAAAGAGAAGATTCTACCAAAAAAATTGCATCCAATAATTATGACTACTAAAAAGTTTTTAGAAGGAATAAAAAACAAAAATAAGATAATCTTAAATCTTATCAAAAACTCAGTAATACTTTATGGACAAGAAAAATATTTGGAAGTGATAAAGAATGTCTCAAGCAGATAAAAAAGTCTCTTGGTGTCTACAGAAAGCAAAAAAAGAAATAGAAGAATGCAAGAAATTAAGAATAAGACCGAGACATAGAGGATTAATAAAAACCGAAATCAACATCGAAGAAGCAAGGAAACATATAGAAAAAGCAGAATACAACCTTAAGAGCGGAATTGATTTTAAGAAAATGACTTATTCAGACTGGTCAATAAACGCCTTTTTTTATTCTCTCTACCACTGCTTTCTTTCGATAGCATCAAG
>PFDC01000142.1 GCA_002763035.1 Candidatus Pacearchaeota archaeon CG10_big_fil_rev_8_21_14_0_10_35_13
AACCAGTCAAAGGGAAAAGAGATATTGGTACAACTAGGAAACGACAAGCAGATGGTAGGAACACTACTAGCATTCGACATACACATTAATGTAGTATTAGACCATGCTAAAGAAATGTCCAACGGTGAAATAACAAGAAGTATCGGACTAACCTTCCTTAGGGGAGCGACGATAACCTTCATAGCACCAGCATCAACTGCAAGGTAAAACAAGAGGGAATGAGCGTTAAGTCCAAGTTAATTTCGCAAGGACAAAAACTTCTCAAAACCTAAAGTTGTAGTGATAACTGTGATGGAATAATTTATAAGTAACAAACAATTAAGAAAAAAATGAGTAAGAAAAGAACAATAATTACCATCATCATAGTCATAGCATTAGCAATGATTATTACGCAAACGATAAATACAAGGGCACAAGAAGACTGCCAAACAATACAAACAACTGCCGAAAGAGAAGCATGCATTGTACAACAACCAGAAATGTACCAAGAACAATTCACAAAAGAAAAATGCTCAGAATTCGAAAAATACAAAGAACAATGCTACTACAACGCCGCAGTAATTAGAGGAACACCAGAACTATGCAAGGAAACAGGAGAAATGAAAGAATCATGCATCACAAAAACACTAAGAGCATACACAGGAAATAAAGAACCATGGATAAAAGAGATTTGTAAAAACGACGGGTGCTACTACAACTACGCGATTAACGAGAAAAACGGGGAGTACTGCAAATACCTTGAAGACATAGAAACCATGGACAAATGCTACTCAGAACTAGGAGGAGGGGGAATCAGTTACTACCTAAGACACAAAGACTACATTGATCCTGCAGTCATCATCTACACCATCATAGGAATAGAACTATTGCTATTATTATTAACAATAACCTTCATCATCATGGCAGTTATCATATACAAGAAAAAAGGGATTCTCAAAAAAGCTAATACTACCTCCCAGGTCTTATTAACAGTCACAACAGTTCTAACACTAATACTCCTGTATGGCCTATTATTATTCGTCAGAGAAATAACAATCATAGGACTGATAATAATAGCCTTACTATCAATATTGATCATCATAAACCCAACAAGAATTTATTACAAAAAAATAAGGGATGCATACCAAAAAAGTGGATTGGGAAAAGGCTACCAGAAATGGTTGATGATAAATGTATTATTGATAGTAGCTACATTTGTACTAATAGTCACAATTTTAGTATCATTCATCCTTCTATTACCGACCATGCAGACCTGACTACAGAAAGATCAACAAGTGATTATACCCTAACAACATCCAGATCTTCAGAAAGAAAAGAATTCTTGAAAACCTTCTTAGCCTGTTTAAGAAGGACATGCTCGCGATTCTCATAACGCTGAGAAAAATGAGTAAGTACAAGCTTCTTAACCTTAGCCTCCTTAGCAATCCTCGCAGCATCAACAGAAGTAAGATGAGAATACTCCTCAGCAGTCTTAGCATCATCAGCACTATAAGTAGACTCACAAATAAGAAGATCAGAACCCTCAACAAACTTAGAAATACTTTTATCATAAGCAGTATCAAGAACTAAAGAAAACCTCTTACCAGGCTTAAGAAAAGTCAATTCCTTAAACTTAAGCTTCTTACCATCAACAACAACATCCTTACCATCCTTCAAAGTCCTAAGATGAGGCCCAGGACTAATCTTTAACTTCTTCAATTTATCAACAAGAATATTACGCTTATCATTAAGAACAAAAGAATAAGCAAGACAAGGAACACCATGCTTAACACTCAAACAACTAACAGAATAATTATCATTAGAAAAAACTACTCCATCACTAGACTCATGAACCTCAATATCAATACGCTGATGAGGAACAAACACCCTAAGCATATCCTCAAGGAAACGACGAGTATTCCTAGGACCATGAATGTGAAGAGTTCTAGAATAAGAATTAAGACTCAAAGTCTGAATTAACCCAGGAAGACCAAGAATATGATCCCCATGCCAATGAGTAAGAAAAATCCTAGAAACCTTAGAAGGATGAACGCCAGACTTCCTCAACTGACGCTGAATACCCTCACCACAATCAAACAATAAACCATCACCATCAACAGAAAGAAAGAAACCCGCATGGTTACGACTAGCAGTAGGGACTGCCTGCCCAGAACCAAGAACAACAACGTTTAATTCCATGAATAAGGGAGCCATTGTGAATATAAAAAACCTTTGTATAACCTGCATAGCCAGAAAGTTTAAATATTATTAAATCTTATAATATCTTATGAAAAAATATAAGCTGATAAAAAGGATTCGCAGGAACGGTTCGAGCTTGGCTATTAATATCCCTTCAGAGATAGTTGAACTTTTAAGCTTGTCTGAAGGGGAGATGATAGAACTGGAGGTTAGAAAGATACAATGATCATAACCTCTGAAATAGCGGAAGTTCTTGGTATTTTTGTAGCAGATGGATGTTTACAAGATAATTATATCTGCGTCTGGGGTAATATCACTGAAGATAGGGATTATTATAATTCTATTGTTTGCCCTTTATTCTCAAAAGTTCTTAATAAAAAGATTCTTGCGCATGAGAAGAAAAGCAATTCTGTTTATGGGTTTTACGTTTGTGGGAAAGACGCTGTTAATTTCTTTAGACGATTTGGTATGATTAACAACAAAACTTATCTTGTAAATGTCCCGAAGGAGATTCTTGATTCAAATGACAAGGGGGTTATTTCGTCTTTCTTAAGAGGATTTGCAGATTGTGATGGAGGTATTTCTCTTTTAAGAAGAAAAGGGAGTTACAGCTCTTTTAATAAAGAATTTCATACTTATCCTCGTATAGACCTAAGGTCAGTATCTCCCAAGTTGGTAACTGGTCTGAGTTTTTTACTTAAAAAACTTAGTATTTGTCACACTCTCTGGGTTGAAAAGAGAAGAAGATCAAACGAAAGTGATATCTCTAGGATCACCATCAGGGGCATAGGTAGGGTTGAAAAATGGATGGAATTAATTGGTTTTAATAATCCTGCTCAAAGTTCTAGATATTCTGTTTGGAAGAAATTCAAATTTTGTCCTGTAAGAACAAATCTTGAACAAAGAAAGAGAATGTTGAACGGAAGCTTAGATCCATATCTATTATATCATTAAATCATTTATTAGTAATAGATAGTTTTATAAAAATGATAAGCGACCTAAATCTTAAGAAGCTCTCGTAGCTCAGCCTGGATAGAGCATTAGCCTTCTAAGCTAAGGGTCGCAGGTTCAAATCCTGTCGGGAGCGTAATGGTTTTAGCAACCTGCTACTTTTTGTTGTAATGACTTTTGTCGGGAGCGTAATGGTTTTAGCAGCTTGTTACTTTTTGTTGTAATGATTTTAGCAGCTTGTTACTTTTTGTTGTAATGACTTCTGTCAATGGCATGAAGATTATCTTAGTAACCTATTAGTTCTAAATAGTAAGATAAAACATAACAATCTTTATAAAACAAAAAAACTTGAAAGAACCATGAATAAGTGGTTAAGTATCCTCGCAGGATTAGTACTATTGATAGCACCTATACTAGTAGCAGGAATGAATTACGGCGGATGGGGAATG
>PFDC01000150.1 GCA_002763035.1 Candidatus Pacearchaeota archaeon CG10_big_fil_rev_8_21_14_0_10_35_13
TATAACAAGAATCACCATACTGGCTCTCTAAATAGAAACTATGATTATCGCCTTTTGGAAAGACTTTTATACAGACCATATCAACTTTTAAACCAAGATTACTATAACATTTAACAAGACTTTTATGAGGATTATGATCAAGAATCTCTTCAATAGCTTTACTCAAACCATCATTGCCAAGAAACTCTCTAGCGATAACAACAGAATCAAAAACTATTCTTTTAAAAAGACCAATATCGCACCTGTCATAATCAATTCTAACTTTCATAAAACAAGAAATCTTTCACTGTATTAAAAGATTATTGTTGAGAACTACTTACCAAACCTACGCTTACGATTATGGAACTCCTCAATACAAGCAACTAAGTCCTCTTTAGAAAAATCAGGCCACATCTTATCAAGAAAAAACCATTCACTATAAGTAGACTGCCAAGGAAGGAAATTACTACTACGCTTCTCACCACCAGTACGAATAATCATATCAGGATCATTCTTAACATACAAATAATCATTAAAGTTCTCTATAGAAACATCCTCCGGAGTGAGCTTATTAGAAATAATCTTACGAACAGCATCAACAATTTCCTGCCTACCACCATAAGCAATAGCAAAATTAACTACGTATTTATTATACTTAGAAGTCTTAGCCATTAACTCCTCACACTGAACTTGTAATTCCTTGGGAAGAAGTTCTAGATGACCAACAAAACGAATCTTATTCTCATTCTTAACAATCTTATCATTATCTAAACTACGGAAAGCATCACGAAAAATTTTCATAAGCATATCAAGTTCCTTCTTAGGACGACTAACAATATTCTCAGAACTAAGAGCATAAACAGTCAATTCTTTAACACCCAAATCATGAGCCCAATCAAGAAGATTCTCAACCTTAACCCTACCAAACTCATGACCCCTCCAAGGCTCAAGCATCAAACGCTTAGCAAACCTACGATTACCATCAAGAATGATTGCGATATGATTAGGTGAATTGTTGTTATCACTCATGAAAGAACCAAGAAAATAAGGATATTTAAGATTTGTGATAACCAATTCTTTCAGAATTTATGGGATGATGATATAGATAGTAACTGTTAACAATAATACTTTAATACCTAGAACACTAATAAAGACTATGAATGATGAAAATAAATTACTAGAATTAGTAAGCCCTGTAATCTTCTTGAACTGGGGAATGAATAAGAAAGAACCACCAGCAGTACCCATAGAAAACCCTGGAATACTACCCATGGTGTTTAGAGACAAATTACTAACCACTCTAGATGGGCGGGTAATACCAAGAATTAAGGCTGTTATGAGGTTTGTAGGGGAGGAAAACAACACTCAGAGCGAAGAATTAAGAGGAATGATTAATTGCGCAATGAATCAGGGGGTCTTAGGATATACCCATGTCGACTATAAAAGAGTTGTAGTGGCAATGACAAATGCAGAAAGGCTAAGAGATAAAAGTGAAAGAGAACTTGGGAGGTATATCAGTGGTTATCAAGCTGAAGAATTAAGGAGCTTCACGGAGGAATTATCAGGAAGAGTAGGGTTCATAATGGAACACGAATTTTTCTTTACTTAATAACCTTAAAACCAGTATACTTCCACAAAGCCTTAGGAATCTTAATAGAACCATCAGACTGCTGATTACATTCAATTAAAGAAATCATTAAACGAGGAAGAGCAAGACCAGAACCATTAAGAGTATGGCAGAAGTTTAACTGTCCCTTATCATCCTGATACCTAAGATTCATCCTACGGGCCTGAAAATCAGTACAGTTAGAACAAGAAGAAGTCTCAAGCCAACGCTTCATAGCAGGACTCCAAACTTCTAAATCATAAGTCTTAGCACTAGAAAAACTAGCATCCTCAGAAGATAATAACAGCCTACGATAAGGAAGTTCTAACAACCCAAGAATCTTCTCAGCATTAAGAGTCATCTCCTCAAGAAACTTCCAAGAATCATCAGACTTACAAAAATAAACCATCTCAACCTTCTCAAACTGGTGCAACCTGAAAAGTCCTTCCTCGCCAGTATGCCTACCAGCCTCAGTACGATAACACTGAGTGAAAGCACAAAACTTTAAAGGAAGCACCTTATGATTAAGGGTCTCACCAGAATACATATTAGTAACAGGAACTTCAGAAGTAGGAATCAAATAATTACCCTGGATAGTCTTAAACTGCTGATCATCAAATTTAGGAAGCTGACCAGTACCAAACAATGATTCTTTATTAACAAGCTGAGGAGGATTAATCTCAACAAGACCATTCTTTTCATGAAAATCAAGCATGAACTGGACAAGAGCCCTTTGAAGACGAGCGCCTTTACCCTTGAGAATGTAGAAACCAGCACCAGAGAGTTTAGTAGAACGCTTAATATCAATGATATCAAGGGCTTCACCAAGTTCTAAATGAGTCTTAGGATTCTTAAGCTTAGGAATCATCGACTTATTCTTAACATAGACCTCTTTATTCTTATCCTCACCACCAATGGGAACATCATCAGAAATAATGCTAGGTATTAAAGAAAGTAATGAATCAAGCCTTTCTTTAATCTCCTTCTCCTTAGCCTCATTACTATCAAGTTTTTCAGGAATCATCTTAGCCTTTGATAATAATTCATTCATGCCCCTCTTATCACCAGACTTCTTAGAATCACTAATAGCCTTAGAAAGCTTATTCTTTTCAGAACGTAGAGAATCATCCTCTGACTTAAGCTTACGCCAATCAGTATCAAGCTTAAGAATCTCTACAATACTAACAGCTTCAGAATAACCTCTAATCTTAAGGTTCTTCTTAACCACCTCTGGACTATCCCGAATAAACTTTAAATCAAGCATAACAAGAAACGCATAAGGAATTATATAAATCTTTACTACAGAATACCCTATAGTTCTCAGACTTGATACTAGAAAAGAAGTCCTTTGTAATTCTTTAGTTGTACGGGTGAAAAAACACCCCTATAAATTCTCCACCACTATGTAGTGAATTTCTCGACGATATCATAGAAAAGTTTAAAAACAACATACGGGTTTAATATATAGTTTCAAAAACATGTTTAACGAAACACCCTAAAACAAAGGGGATGATTAAACATGACTAATGAAAACAAAAAAACACAATGATAACCGATATGAAAGACCATTTCGACATCTTTTTTAGAAGGAAGCCAGCATTAATGCTAATAGCACTGAAGAAGATGAGCAAAGCAAGATATGGAAGTTTACTAGCAAAAGAAGTAGACTGCACTTACAGCCACGCAGTAAAGATATTGCAAACGCTAGAAAGGTTAGGATTAGTAGTATTCGAAAAGTCAGGAAGAATAAAACTAATAAAACTAACAAAGAAAGGAATAGAAATAGCAGACAATATCGAAAACATAAGAAAATTGCTACACTAACAAAAAAATTTTTTTATTTATTAACAACAAACAACTCTAAGAGGTGATATTAAAACCTGACAAGAGTATGAAAAATTATCAAACCACAAAATAATCAT
>PFDC01000146.1 GCA_002763035.1 Candidatus Pacearchaeota archaeon CG10_big_fil_rev_8_21_14_0_10_35_13
TTACACTACTAATGAAGTAAACAACTTAATAAAAAATTTTGATAATGTCAAAGATGCTTATGACATAGGACTATGGAATCAGTTAGCGTTAATAGAATCATGTGATGTATTCATATCACCGCATACTGGTTTTGCATTCTTAGCACCATGCGTAGGAACACCATGGTTGGAAATAGCAGGAAGCAACTGGGCGGCTTATTTCTATAACAAAGTATCATTCTACTCCGTAATGCCAAACAATAAAAATTATCCTTACGAAGGAGGGGCAGACGAAGACATAGTAGAAGGACACGTCAGAGGAATGAACCCAAAATTGTTGGATAAGAAGATTCCAGAAATAATTAATGGATTAAAGTTGTTATTGGATAAGAAGTTTACTTACCAAAAAGCGGAAGAAAAACATATGAATAACCTAAAGAAGGCCAACATAAAACATGAAAGGATGCTAAAAGCACCACTAGAAAAATTTTAAGATAGAAAAAAAAGAAACAATGAATAAAGAAAAAACCATCATGATAGTAGGAAGTGGAGCTAGAGAACATACAATAAGCAATGCTTATGAAAAAAATGAGGGGGTTAAAAGGGTAATCATCACTCCAGGAAACGATTTTATGACCTATAATAGAAGTAAGGAAGTAATCGTTGATAAGGAAAGCTCATTAAAAGATGCAGAAAGCATCCTAAGAGTGGCAGAAAAGTACAAACCAGACATTATAGACGTAGCGCAAGACGACGCCCTAGCAATAGGAGTAGTAGACTTATTGACGGAGAAAGGGTTTAAGGTATTCGGACCAACAAAGAAAGCCGCGAGAATAGAATGGGACAAGGAATGGTCAAGAGAATTCATGAAAAGAAATAATATCCCAATACCAGAATATGAGAGCTTTGATAATGAAGAAGTAGCAGAAGAATACGTTAAGAAAATTTATGAGAAAGAACCAAAGAAACTATTATACATAAAAGCCTCAGGACTATGCGCAGGAAAAGGGGCACTAAAAACAACAAACGTAAGAGAAGCATTAGAAAATATTAAGATGATGAAAACATTCGGAGAAGCAGGAAAGAACTTCCTGATAGAAGAAGGACTGATAGGAGAAGAATACTCGTACTACGCAATAAGTGACGGGAAGACATTCAAAGTATTCAAATCAGCACAAGACAATAAAACAATTAATGACTACGACGAAGGGGAACAAACAGGAGGAATGGGAGCAATATCACCAGCAAGAGTGACAGAGGATATTGAAGAAAAGATTATTGAAGAACAAGTAAGAAAGGTTATTGAAGGAATGAAGAAGGAAGGAACCCCATTCAAGGGAATACTATACGTTGGAGGAATAGTTAATAACAGAAAGATAAAAACCATTGAGTACAACGCAAGGTGGGGAGACCCAGAATGCCAAGTAGTACTACCAGCACTAAAGAACGATTATGCAGAGGTAGTAGAAGCATGCATTGAAGGAACACTTGATAGAATAAATATTGAACTTGATGATAAAGCAAGAATGTGTGTTGTAGGGGCATTAAGAGGATACCCAGAAGATTATTCAAAAGCAAAAAATAAAGAAGTTCGAGGAATTGAAGAAGTAAATAAGAAGGAAGGAATAACAATATTAGGAGCAGGAATAAAAAACGTAGAAGGAAGGATACTGACTAATGGAGGAAGAATATTCAGCATAGTAGGAGAAGGAGAGGACATTAAAGAGGCAAAGAAAAAAGCTTACGAGGCAATGGCAATGATAAGTATTGAAGGAAATAATTTACATTATAGAACAGATATTGGGTGGAGAGATATAGAAAGAATTGATGAAAAATCAGTCAGGTTTATTAATACAAAAGTTTTATATAGCTTATGAACATCATTGAATCAGAACACTGGAGACGTAAAAGAAAGTACAGAAAGGATATAACTGACGACTTTATAGAATACGCAGTAATAAACTCCGGTGAACTAAGAGATAAGTACTGGGAAGATGCTTTGAACGCAATAAGCAGAATTCCCCCTTCATGAAGGATTCTGAAGGTAGTGTATAAGAAGGAAAAAGAAAATATTAAAATAATAACAGCCTTTTGGCTTGATTAAAAAAATGGAAGAATGGTACAATAAGGAAGAAGACATACTGAATATAGAATTAGGTAGCGGAGAATATTGGAAGAGTATAGAATTACCTAACGGGATAATCATTGACTTGGACAAAAAAGGAAAATTAAAGGGTATAGAAATATTAAAGGCAAGTAAGATATTCTCAGGGGATGCAAGAAAGGTTATAGAATCAGCCTGAAATTAAGTAACACGCTCATTATGCCAAACCCTGTAAAAATAACGATTATCTCAACATCATTGTTCAACCAAGCGACAAGATTTCCAATATCAACAAGACGATACCCCCATTACATTAACAGAATTATCAAAAACTAATTTTCCCTTCTTAAAGCTTCAGCAAACCTTTTCTTGAAATTAAGTACGTCCTCGGCAGGAATTGACGCACCAACAGCATTATTATGACCACCACCAGTAGCACCAGGAATTGTTGAGATGGCATACTCGGCAGCAGGAAGAATAATGCTCTTAGAACGTATAGAAATATTAGCCTTAGCACCAGTAAGGTAAGCAACAATCACAGTTCTGGAAAGATTATTATAAAAAAGTTCATTAGCAAGATAAGAAGAAATACTCAAAGAACCACCATACTGAAAATACACTATTTCAGGAAAAGAAGTGTCAGGAAGAGTATTCAAAGCCTTATCAATAAGACCCTGATACTTAGGATTAATGACCTTATAACGATGGAAATAACGATTAATGTTTGATTCATCAAAAAGTTCGTGAGGACTAGAAGCAGTATTAAGGAAACGAATCATGTTAACAACACCACTAATACTATCCATTAAAGAAAAACCAAGAACCTTAACAGCCCTACCAAGAGGAGTCTCATAAACACCAGTAAAAGCACTACTAACAGGCTTCCAAAGCTCAGGAAACCTTTCAAAAACAGCAACAGAAAATGGAGGAATAAAATTATCAGAAATACAACCAATAAGAGCAAGCCACTCATCACCAGACTTATGAGCAACAGAATAAGCAAGGAAAGTAGTAGGCTCATTACTACGAACACCACCATTAGAAGAATCAACAGTGGTTAAAGGATTAAAATAATTAATCTCAGGATTACCAACAGAAGGATTAGGAACATCATGATGATCAAGAATAACAACCTTAACATTACGATCACGAGCACCATCAAGGAACTCCTTAGAGATCAGAGGCTTATCAAGAACAAAAACCACGTCGGGATTCAACTCATCAAGCTTACGAAGATAAGAAGCATCAAGAGAAGGAAAAGACTTAATAGGAACACCCTTACCACGATCAATAAAACGTCTTAATAATAAGAAACTACAAAGACCATCAGGATCATTATCAAAAAAGAATAAAGGGTTCTGACTAGACTCAAGAAGTTCCCTAACGGC
>PFDC01000077.1 GCA_002763035.1 Candidatus Pacearchaeota archaeon CG10_big_fil_rev_8_21_14_0_10_35_13
ATAAAACAATTAAGAAGAATTAACGTAAGAATAACTGACAAACCAAAAATTAATGTACAAAACATAGTAGCAAGCGGAAGTATTAAGATCATGCTAAACCTAAACCTCTTAGCATTAGACTTAGAAAACACTGAGTACGAACCAGAACAATTCCCAGGACTAGTATACAAACTAATGAACCCAACAGCAACATTCCTACTATTCTCAAACGGGAAGTTAGTATGCACAGGAACAAAAACCAGACAACAACTAGACGAAAGCATGACACAACTAATAAAGAACATAAAAGAAGCAACCAAGAGAATAGCAGACAAGTAGGAAGAAAGAAAAGATGGAAAAGAGAATTAGAAGCTGGGAGGAAGCATTGCATGAGGAATTATCACCAAGAGGGTCAATTACTGAAGAGACTAGAAGAATGACCGTTGAGTACGCCCAAGGACACTATATTGGTGATGTCAGGATAACCACCGGAAGATTCTGGACTGATAAGAAATATGAGGAAAGAAGAACAAAAGTTCTAGAAACACCGTTGCCTTAAACAATCAAGAGTAGTAACAGCCAAAACACCTAATTCTAATAATACAAGGGATAATTCTTAGACGTTTTGTGATTAAGAAACAGTCATTACCGAACAGTTCCTTAACACTACACAAAACAATAAAAAGCCACTATACTGAAGGGTACTATGGAAAAGAAGGTAAAGACAGAAGAACTAGTACTAGAAGCAAGAAACTTCTTTGAATACCACAAAAAAGAGATAGGAAAAGCAGCACGTATCGGAGGAAAACTAATACTAGTAAGCTTTGACGACTTAGCAACACACTCACCAATACTAGCAGAATACTTACTATCAAGCCCTGAAGAAATACTGATGGTAATGGAAACAGCACTAGAAGAATCAGGAATTATCAAGAACCCAAGAATAAGAATAACACACCTACCAGACAGCCACTCAGAAGAAATAAGAAACTTAAGAGCAAAACACCTAAATATGTTCATACAAATAGAAGGAATAGTAAGACAAGCAAGCGAAGTAAGACCACAAGTAATAAACGCAAGATTCGAATGCCCAAGCTGCGGAACAGTAATAAGCATCTTACAAATAGAAAGCAAATTCAGAGAACCAACAAGATGCTCATGCGGAAGAAGAGGAGGATTCAAAATATTATCAAAAGACATGGTAGACGCACAAAGACTAGTAATAGAAGAAAGCCCAGAAAACCTCACAGGAGGAGAACAACCAAGAAGACTAAGCATATTCCTTAAAGAAGACTTAGTAGAACCAAAAATGGAAGAAAAAACCACCCCAGGAAGCAAAGTAAGAATACTAGGAGTGCTTAAAGAAATAGCAAAACACAGCCAATCAGGAGGACAACTAACACGTTATGACATAGCACTAGAAGCAAACAACATAATACCACTAGAAGAAAGTTATGAAGAAATAATAATTGATGAAGAAGACGAAAGACAAATAAAAGAATTAGCAGCAGACCCAAGACTATTCGAAAAATTAGCAGACAGCATAGCACCAAGCATTTACGGACATAAAGAAGTAAAAAAAGCATTAATACTACAATTATTCGGAGGAGTAAAAAAACAGTTATCAGACGGAACATTCAAGAGAGGAGACTTTCACATACTACTAGTAGGAGACCCAGGAGTAGCAAAGTCAGCAATCCTAACATTCATAGCAAACTCCGCACCTAAAGGAAGATACATAGTAGGAAAAAGCACTAGTGGAGCGGGACTAACAGCAACAGTAGTAAGAGACGAATTCCTTAGAGGATGGAGCCTAGAAGCAGGAGCGATGGTACTAGCAAATAAAGGGATTGTATGCATCACAGGAGAATCGTGCATCTGGATGGATGACAAAATTATGACAATGGAAGAGTTATGGGATTCGGGAATTCCAACAAGAAATAATAATAAAAAAAGATTCTTCAAATACATACCGTCATATAATCATAAAAAGAAAGTTTACGAGAACAACCTACTCTATGAAGTAATAAGAACGCCATACAAGGGAGAATTAGTTAACATTAAGTTGGCTAATGGGCTAAGGATAAAAGCTACCCCAGACCATAAATTCTACGCAAGTGGGATAAACACAAAACAACCAAAATATAAAGAACCAATAAAGAAAATTGTTTTGGCAGAAGAAATAAAGAAGGGCAATTACCTAAATAATTTTTCAATACCATTCACAAAAAAAACCCTACAAGAAGATAATGCTTACCTCCACGGATTTATTTATGGTGACGGATTTATAGATGCCGGAGGAATAACAATAAGTCAGTCAAGAAACAATCAACACTTAATAGATAGACTAATAAAAGAGTTTCCAAAAGCCAAGGTATACATCAAAAAAGAGAAAGAGAAAATACTGAAATCTCGCGATGGTAAAGATTACAAAATGATATCAAAAGACACATTCGTATACATAAACGATAGGAAGTTAATGATAAAGTATTTTGAAGACTATTCACACTTACAAAAAATCCTTAAACTAAACGAAGAAAGCCTATGTAGATTCTTAGCAGGGATATTTGATAGTGACGGCTCAATAAACCACCTAAAAGACAAAGTGATAGCATTAAGAATATACGCTACTAGTAACGAAAAAGAAACACAGATAATTATGAATGGATTAAAAAGGTTAGGAATAAACTCAATAAAACAGGAATATAGAAAGAATCTCGAAGAGATAAGCATAAGTTCTGGTAATGATATTAAGATCTTCTGGGAAAAAATTGGTAGGTACAGTGAGAAACTCTCTAAAGAGAAGAATCCTGACATAAGACACAAGATAAAGTACGGAGGACTAAAAAACTCATTTACTAAAGTCTTAGAAGTAAAAAAGGAAAAATATGAAGGATTTGTCTACGACATTAATGTACTAAACGCTCATAATTTCATTGCTAACGGAGTACTGACACATAACTGCATTGATGAAATGGACAAGATGGACCCACAAGACAGAAGTGCAATGCATGAAGCACTAGAACAACAAACTGTAAGCATAAGCAAAGCAACAGTACAAGCAAAACTAAGAGCAGAAACATCAGTACTAGCAGCAGCAAACCCAAAATTCGGAAGGTTCGACCCTTACCAAACAGTAGCAGAACAAATAGACATGCCACCAACACTAATTAACCGTTTCGACATAATATTCATACTAAAAGACATACCAGAAAAAGGAAGAGATGAAGCAATAGCCTCACAAATACTACAAGAAAGCAAGGAACAAGTAGAAAGAGACACGATTGATAGAATAATGCTAAGAAAATACTTATCATACGCAAGACAAAGAATAAAACCAAAACTAACAGACGAAGCAATAGAAGAAATAAAGAAGTTCTACGTAGAACTAAGAAACAGCCCAACAACGAGCGACTCAAGCAACAGACCACTACCAATAAGCGCAAGACAATTAGAAGGACTAATAAGACTAAGCGAAGCATCAGCAAAAGCAAGACTAAGCCAAAAAGTAACCAGAGAAGACGCAAAAAGAGCAGTAGAACTAATGAAGTACTACCTAATGCACGTAGGATACGACTATGAAACAAAAACCTTTGATATTGACAGGATAAGTAGCGGAGTATCAAGCAGTCAAAGAGGAAAAATAATGGGGGTAAAAGAAGCATTAAGCAAGTTAGAAGGAAGACTAGGAAAACTAATACCCCTAGAAGAATTAAGAAAGGAACTAGAAGGAAAGATGGACGATAAAGAAATTGACGAATCATTAGAAAAACTTACAAGAGCAGGAGACGTATTCCACCCAAGAAAAGGATTCATACAAATAATGTGAGGATGAACAACAAAAGAATTATGAATCAAAAGAACAAGATTCATACAAATAATGTGAAAATGAGCACTATAAAGTATTTAAATGGAGAAAAATAAACAATAACCATGGTATACCAATGTGATAAAGATAGAGGAGTTAATGAAGAAGTACTATTTTATTTAGTTGCTTCAGAAACTGTTAGAAGAGGGTATATTGAAAGAGGCCAACAAATAACACCTTACCTAAGGAGAGTATTAGGAGAGATGCCTACAGGAAGAGCTAGAGAACTAAGAATGCATGTAGAATCATGCGGAGGATGCTCAAGAGTTAGTAAACCACTAACAAGAATAGCTGTTACGTGTTATGAAGAAATGCCGAGAGTAGCTAGTGAAGAATACAGAAAACTCCCCAGCACATTTCCAAAAGAAGGAAACCCTACGGAAAGAGAATTAGGAATAGCAGCACTTGTAGGAAGTATTACAGAAGGTTATATGGACGCTAAGAGGATTATAGAAGATGAAGGATTAACAGTAGAAATACCAATAAAACCCACACTAGAAAGAATACCTGAAGAAGAGATCAGAGAAATTGTTAGAAAAGACTTAAGAATAATAGATCTCCTTGATGAGATAGGGGAGGACAAAGAATAATGGTAGAAGAAGAAAACAAGTATAAGAGAAATGTAGCGTACAAATTAAGAGTAGGAGACATACTACTAGGAAAACCAATAATTATTGAAGAAAGATTCAAACACTTAGAATTAGGAGGAAAAGAAATAGTAAGAATTAACGTAGTAGCAAACATTGTTGACAAGTACGCATCAGAAGGAGAAAAAAGTTACGGAACACTAACAATTGATGATGCATCAGGACAAATAAGAATTAAGATGTTCAGTGACGAAGTAAAAAAGTACGAGAACATCAACCCAGGAAATACTGTGATGATCATAGGACTACTAAGATATTATAACGGAGAAGTATACATCTCACCAGAAGTAATAAGTATTAAGGAACCAAGATACTTACTAGTAAGAAAACTAGAATTAGAAACAGAAAAACCTAAGAGTGTTGATAAAGAAAAAATATTAGCAGTAAAAGACCAAATAATTAAGAGAGTAAAAGAAGCAGAAGAAGACGGAGGAATTGATACAGAAAAATTAGTAATGGAAATAAAAGCATCACCAGAACTAATAAACCAAGAAATTAAGAGGATGCTAGAAGAAGGACTAGCTTATGAACCAAGGCCTGGAAGAATAAGATACTTAGGATGAAAAAGTTATTAGACAACTTTAAAAACCATTAATCCCAATACTAATTATGAAAAACCACGTTTTTCAACTATTAAACTCTTACGAGATTTAACATTATGGAAAGTTATGAACAATTATTAACAGAAGCTTATAAGAATATTAAACCTATAGAAAGTAAAGCATTCGGAAGATTCGAAATACCAAGAATTGAAAGCATGGTAGAAGGAAAAAAAACCATAGTTAATAATTTTAAGCAAATAACATCATACATCAGAAGAACCCCAGAACATGTAGCAAAATACTTAATGAGAGAACTAGCAGCACCAGCAATAATTGATGGAGAAAGACTAATACTACAAAGAAA
>PFDC01000088.1 GCA_002763035.1 Candidatus Pacearchaeota archaeon CG10_big_fil_rev_8_21_14_0_10_35_13
TTAATATCTTAAATCCCGATTGATTAAATGTAAAAGTTTTTTTCCAGCCTTTTCCTTTAAATCTTAATCTGCCAACTTTATTGCCATTTTTCTTTGAACTTGAAAGACCAGATAGATTAGCAAATAACCTATCATTTTCTACTTGCAAGACTTTTGAATATACTTGCTTCATTTCAGGATAGCAGACCTTCAAATCTAAAAGATAATTAGATAATTCGCTTTTCCCAAAACCATTTGACAATTCCGAAAGAAGATGATTATAAGTCTGTCTGCAAACTTCCAAAGATAAGTCTAATTTTTCTGTTTGCTCCTTTGTTGGAAATAGTTTAAATTTATATGATTTCATTTTTTTGATTATCAATTAATCTATTTATTATCTCGTCATAGGTTTCTTCCTTTTTACCTATTGATTTTAATCTCTCTAATGTTTTCTTTGATACTCTAACAGTTGTTATATCCATATATATTTATTATATTTACTTTTATTTAAACCTTTCTATTGTAATCTGGGCAAATTCATCTGATGATTAAAATCAATCAGTTTTCTTTGCCACGACCATATAAAACTTTAGAATTACTTAGGCAGTTCATACTCAGGAGTTGTAGAAGGATTATCACGGCTCTTCTGAGGAATACGATTCTCAATAACAGGTGAAACCTCCCGAGGAGCATTATAAAGAACTAAATCAATATCACCATCACTATCCATATCAGCAGGAACTAAAATATCACCCAAGGAGTGAAAAGGTGTTAAGTGATAATAACTGGTTCTACTACCCATCTCAGTAATAACAAGTTTATCAGAACCATACATCTCAGACATTCTCTCAGGCTCATGTAATGGGCTGTTTTGAGAACTACCACAAGCCAATAATGCAAGTCCAGAAAGTCCTAAAAAAAGCATTCCTAGAAAAATTGGATAAAGAATTATAAAAAGCTATTAGCTAATTACCTTCTAGCAACTCTAATAACTGCTATGATTATAGCAACCACAAGGATTATGTTCAAAAGTATTACTAACGAAACAACCCAATGAGCCTTAAGGTAATCGAGAACACCACCAGCACTAGAGCCACTAACGAATACTGAAACTTGCTGATCCTTAAATACGTCACCTTGGATTGTTCTAAGAGTGAAGTACTGTTGACCTGAAGCACCAGTATTAGGAGTCATAGTGATTATTACATCCCTAGACTCGCCAGCATTAAGTGATACTGAAGAAGGTTGAACATCACCAAGAACAGCCCAAGACTCAAAGTTATAAGGTATAACACTAACAGTTTCAGAACTAATACCATTATTAACAAGTCTAACCTTAACATTCATAGGTGTACCAGCGTTAGCACTTGAATCAAGAGTAGGAGTTACTAAAATATTGAAAGGCTTCTCACAATTACCCTTAACATTAAGACTTAATAGCTGTTTATCAGTAACATCATCATAACGATCGTTAGTCTTAGAATACCTATGGTTAGCGAATAATTCTAATTTGTAAACCTTCTCATCAAGACCTTGAGGAACTACGAAAGCAAAAGAGAACCTATCATTATCACCCTTATCAAGGTTGAAGAATGTTTGCTCTTCATCAATGTTTAGTTCATCACTGAATAAGCTTATAAGTACTCTATCCTGGTCCTTACTACCAATATTGTTAATCTTACCATCAAGAGTAATAGTACCACCGCATAATGCGTTGTTATCATAAGTTAAATCACTAAAACCAACATCATAACTAGTACGACTCTTAATACTAATCTTTTCATAAGTAGCACTGCCCCAAGTGTTAGAACAGTTTTCTTCCTCATCAATATAAGCCTTAACATAAATTCTTGCGTTGTCAGGCAAGTCAGCAGGAACTACGAATGAGAATGAAATAGTCTCACGATCACCATCATCAATAAATATTGTATCATCAAAGTTCATGATTTCATCACCATTACTTGAATCATAAAGTACCATCTCAACAGTAATATCTTCCCCGTCCTTACCATTATTTTCTACTTTTATATCAACTTGAGCAGTATCAAGAAGTTTCCAGTCAAAATTACCACTACTAGAAGACTCATCCTTAACTGAAACAATCTTAACATCCTTACCCCTCTCACCATAAGCGCAGTAATCATTATTGAAATTAATGGTTGTTGAAGCATTAGCAACACCAGCAGCAGCACTAGCAGATAATACAGTATTAGAAGTTCCCAATAGTAAGTCAATATCCTCAGGGAACTCTGAATAATTAATAGTTATTACCTTAGTCTGTTGAGGATTAAGAGAGAAAGCACTGTTAGCATCAAGGAATAACTTAAGAACATTATCATCAGAATCCTTAACTTCACCATTACTAATAGCTACGGAAATGCTAGTAAGTATTTGGTTACCATCATTCTTAAGAATTGCCTGAGTAACATTGTTAGATTTTGAAAGAGCTGAAGGATTAGTGCTGAAGACTAAAGAATAATGATTCTGAACGTTAACCATTATAGGAGAGCTAGTAACAATAGCACCACTAGAATTCTTAATATTAATAGCGCCACTGAAGGAACCACTGATATATTTAGGAATGCTAAGAGTTAAAGAATAGAATTGTACGGAATTTGAGCCAAGAGTATCAGAAGACTTACTTAATATAGGACTCCAAGAACTATCAAAACCTGAAGACTCAAGAGTTATTGATTCTGTAACAGAACCATTATTAGAAATGTTAAAGTTGAATAATGCAGTTCTTGAAGCAGAATCATCACTAGGAAGGGTATTAACAGAAGTGCTTGAAACTCCAATGTTAACTGAAGCACTAACAAGACTTAAAGAAACAACAAGTAGTACTAATACTAAGAAAATTTCTGAACCATTCTTAATGATATTTTTCATTGTGTTACGATTACCCAGTTATGACAGTTTATAAATCTTTCTATTCTGCAGAATATAATTATAATTCTGCAACATTTATTAATAATAAGGTTTATAAAAGTGTGACTCGTCAATAAAATAGTGTATAACCAAAAGGAGGTATGATAATGGCAAAGAAAGAGGGTAATAAAGAGAATATTTTAGGAGCATGGGCGTTCCTTATAGGAGTAATATTAGCAGTAGTCATGGGACTATTCCAAAGTGTTGGACAAACAGCATGGGTTTCAACAACAATGGTAATAATCGGACTGTTAGTAGGACTACTTAATATAGGAGCAAGAGAATCAAGGACATTCCTGCTATCAGGAGTATCATTAGTAATTGTTAGCTTCATGGGAAGTGCAGTACTCGAAGTGATTCAACCAGTCTCAAATATCCTATCAGCATTGTTAATATTGTTCGTACCAGCAACAATAGTAGTTGCTCTAAGATCAGTATTCGTAATGGCAAGGGATTAAAAAAAGAAATTTTATTTTTTTATTTTTTATTAGTTTGATTAAGCCTTTCAAGGCTTATTATATTAGGAGAGTCATCCTCAATTCTCGGACAAGCAGTATTAACCCAAAAATCAACAGTGTTAAAATTCTCAAATTCTGAAGGATTAACATTATTAGTAAGGAAATGATAAAACTTCTTATCATGATTCTCCTCAGAGAACCTTAAAGCATTATTAATATCATGCTGTCCAGGCTTCACGGAGATTAATAAACCAACACTCTTAGAATTAGAATAACGCTTAATCTTAGTATCAATAGATTTCTTATAATCACTAATTACTTCTTGTGGAATGGAAGTGATGTTATGACCATCAAAAAGGATAATTTTATCAGTAAGCTCTAATATATTAGGATTAGTGGCATGAAACTCACCAGTACCTACATGAAGGACCGGAAGTTTAGGGATATTAAGCCTTCTACAACCAAGAACTTGAAAGAACTTACTAATAGCAAAGCCTTCATCCTCAAGGAACTTCTTAACCTCCAAGGCCAAGGAATGATACTGTATTGAATAAGTAATATGTAAGGACTTATCAGGGACACTACCAAGAGTCTTAAGCAATGAAGAAA
>PFDC01000108.1:0-372 GCA_002763035.1 Candidatus Pacearchaeota archaeon CG10_big_fil_rev_8_21_14_0_10_35_13
TAGTAAGGGCGTTAAGTTTGAGAGTTATGCCTATGCAAGGGTTAAGGGTGCTATTATTGATGGGTTAAGGGATCAGGACTGGGTTCCTATTGGTGCTCGTAGGTGTGGTAACGCTTATTCTCGTAGGGTTTCTGATTTAGAAGGAAAGCTTGGTAGGATGGCCTGGGATTTTGAGATTAGGGAAGTTTTTCCTGAACTTAGTGATTCTGAATTTGATCATATTCGCTTAGGGCATAAACCTGTTGGTGTAGTTCAGGAATCACAGTTATCTCGCGAATTTAATTTATCTATGGATAAACTTCCTGATGGAGGGGTCGCTGACCCTTCAGAACAATTATCTTCTTCTGATGATTTTAATTGGATCCTTGCAGG
>PFDC01000108.1:384-20710 GCA_002763035.1 Candidatus Pacearchaeota archaeon CG10_big_fil_rev_8_21_14_0_10_35_13
AGAGAGGGCTGTAATGACTTCTTACTATCGTGATGGTCTTAATCTTAAAGAAACTGGTGCTGTCCTTGGACTTACTGACTCAAGAATTTCTCAGATTAACTTAAAAGTCTTAAAGGTGCTTAGACGTAAAGGGCGACTAAGGGGTTTGTTGAATGCAGGGTGAATCTTTTAGGAAACTAAGTGTTAAGCGAAATAAAGAATAAGAAAATCTTCTTGTTGGGTGTGTGGTAAATTAAGATATCTTCCCCTTAACTTACTATTTTATCTTCATAATTGTTAAATACCCTTATTATTTGTTCTTTTCATGTGTGGTGTTATTGGTTATTGGTGTCCTGAAGGTTTTGGTGAGGCTTTTTCTGTAATTGTTGATTCTTTGAAGAAGTTGGAGTATCGTGGTTATGATAGTTTTGGTATTGCTACTATTAATCGTAGTGTTCTTGGTGTTGTTAGGGCTGTTGGTAAGGTTAGTGATTCTAAGTGCTTGCCATTGGGTGGTAGTGTTGGTATGGGTCATACTCGTTGGGCTACTCATGGTGGTGTTAGTGAGAAGAATTCTCATCCTCATCGTGATTGTAATAATCGTTTAGCGGTGGTTCATAATGGTATTATTGAGAACTTTCAGGAGTTAAGAATTGCTCTTGAACTCCGGGGTCATATTCTTCGTAGTGATACTGATACTGAGGTCTTGCCACATTTACTGGAGGAAGCTCTTAATCTTGGTATGAGTATTAAGGATTCTGTTATTAGTGTTTCTAAAATGCTTAAGGGAAGAAATTCTTTTCTTGTTCTTGATTCCTTAACTAGTACTCTTATTGCTTCACGTAATGGTTCTCCATTAATCGTTGGTGTTAGTGATTCTTCTAATGAGGTATTCATTGCTTCTGATATTCCTGCGTTTCTTCATAAGACTAACCAGGTTTATTATCTTGATGACGGGCAGGTAGTAATTCTTGATAAGATTCCAGAATTCTTTGACTTCACTGGTGTGAGTATTAATAAGCGTCTTATTACTATTCCTTGGAAGTCTGAGATGATTAGTAAGGGTGATTATGAGCATTTCATGATTAAGGAAATAATGGATCAGAAGGACTCATTAATCAGTGCTATTAATCAGAATCCTGAGGAGATTATGAGGGTTGCTGAAGAAATTAATAATTCTCATGGGGTTTTCTTTATTGGTTGTGGCACTGCTGCTAAGGTTTGTCATATTGCTGAGTATATCTTTTCTAAAGTCGCTGATAAGCATATTAATTTTGTTACTGCTTCTGAATTTGAGAATTATCGTCATTTCCTTCTCCCTGAAACTTTGGTAATTGCTGTTTCTCAGAGTGGTGAGACTGCTGATGTTCTTAATGCTTTGAGTGTTGCTAAGTCTAAGGGTTCTAAGATTATTTCTATAGTTAATTCTCCTACTTCTTCAATGGCTAGGATTTCTGATTATACTTTTCTTATTAATGCTGGTGTTGAGAAGGCTGTTGCTTCAACAAAAGCTACTACTTCACAAATTGCTGTAGTCTCATTATTAGCTTATGCTTGTGCTGGTAAGCTTCGTGAGGGTGACCGTTTATTGGTAGAGCTTGCTGGTAAGGTTAATGACTTATTGAATCCTCGTTATGAGGAACGTGTCAAAGCCCTCGCTGATAGGCTTAAGGATTCTGAGAATATTTTCATTATTGGTAGGGGTATTAATTATCCTCTAGCCCTTGAGTCTGCTATTAAGATTATGGAAGTTTCTTACATTCATGCTCAGGGTTTTGCTGGTGGTGAATTAAAGCATGGTCCTATAGCACTAATTACTCGTGGCACCCCAGTTATTGCTTTAGTTGCTGATGATGATAACGCTCAGGAGATTATTAGTAATGCTATGGAAGTTAAGTCTCGTGGTGCTTTAGTAATTGGTATTTCTCCTGAGAATAATCCTGTTTTTGATTATTGGCTTAAAACTCCTAAGGTAAACACTGTTGGTTCTGCAATCGCTAACTTAATTCCAGTACAACTATTGGCTTATCATCTAGGCATTGTTAAGGGTTTTAATGTTGATTATCCTCGTAACCTTGCTAAGAGTGTTACGGTTAAGTAATCCTAACTCTTCTCGTTTTCTTCTGCTTCTTTTATGGGGTTCTTCTTTTTTGTGAAGAACTTTATTGCTTCTTCTAGTTCTTTATGGGTTTTTGCGTATTCTTCAATGCTTATTCCTTTCTTGTAAGCTTCGCATGATTGTACTAGTGCTGTGGCTCCTTTTTTTGTTCCTTTGGGGTGTGCGTGTACTCCTGCTCCCATTGTTGTAATAAAGTCTGTGTTTCCCATCACTTCAATGAATGGTTTTAGTAGTGTAGGGTTTAGTCCTCCTGAGATTATTGGGCAACATTTTTTCATACTTCTCCAGTTATCATCTTCTAGTGTTACGTGGTGTGCGTGGTCTTCCTTAACAATTCTTATTAGGTCTTCGTCATTTTCTGGTATTCTCCCCCATGATTGTTCGAAGAAGTGTCCCATTTCTTTAACTCCTAGGATGTTTTTTGCTGCTGTTACGTCTTCTTTTGGTGATCCCTGCATTTTTCCTACTCCTGCTGTTCCTGTATGTATTCCTGAAGCTCCTGCTAATCGTGCGAATTTTGATAGTACTAGTACTGAGAATCCTATGGGGTTTTCTGGTCGTGTGTAGGCTCCGTGTGATGCTCTGTGGAAGTGTATGAATACTTCAGGGTATTTTCTCCGGAGTGTTTGTACTGCCATCCACCCTGCGGTTATTCCATCAATTAGGAATGCGTAACTTCCTTTCTCAAATCCTGCGTCTCTAATCATCTCACACCTTTCAATCATAGTGTCATAGTCTGATGCTGATACGTTGAATGAGTGTACTTTCTTCTTTCCTGTTTCTCTTACTGCTTTGTCCATTGCTTCTTTTAC
The DNA here is from genome assembly GCA_002763035.1 of Candidatus Pacearchaeota archaeon CG10_big_fil_rev_8_21_14_0_10_35_13. Taxonomy (GTDB): domain Archaea; phylum Nanobdellota; class Nanobdellia; order Pacearchaeales; family GW2011-AR1; genus PFDC01. The sequence goes on from PFDC01000108.1 coordinate 3,295, forward strand.
GTATTTGACCATCTTATCATAAGGGCAGAAGTCTTGGTTTGCTTGTGGTTCGTCGTTCTTTACGAAGTCTCCTCCTCCAGTCCAGAAGTCGTAGCATACTTCTGCGTATTCTGATGATGTTAGTCCCATTTTTGGTTTAATGATTGTTCCGAGTATTGGTCTGTCATAAACTCCTAGGTACTTCCTCATATCATCGATTGTGTAGCTTGGTCCGTCGTATTGTTCTAGCATTGTTGGTGGGAACCAGATGTCTAATAGTTTTAGTGCTCTTGCTTCTTTCATTCCTAAGACGTTTCCTACTACGTATGTTATTATGTTCTGAATATTTCCTCCCCTATCAAATAGTCTCCATGGGTAAGCTACCCATACTAGGTTGTTCTTCAAGTCCAGCTTATACACTCTGGCATTCATCTCTTTTGAGAACTTTGTTTCTGTCTTCACCAAAAAATTCGTTCCTGTTGATGATTCTGCTGCCATTTCGCATGCTGCTTGTAGCATGTTATGTTTTACTCCTGGTATTAGGTGGAATACACATAGCATGTATTCTCCATTCTTAGGGTTTTTTAGTTTCAAGTCTACGTACCCTCTTTGTTTTTCATTAAGGCTCTTAATCATCTTACTAATCTCAGAGTTCTCCTTCTTGCTAATGTCCTTCTTCACTTTCTTCCTTATAATTTTTTTCTTCACCATCTTTTATCTTTATTATTAACACCCCTTCTTTTTTAAACTTTCCTTAGAACGCGCTTTGTTTAAGAAGTGGTTGAATAATCCTACTACCTAAACAGTTAGACTAAATAACAATACCAATAATGCGTAACTGACGACTACTTATTAAACAAACTATAGTTATTCAACAAAGCTCTTAGAACGAGTGTTTTTGTCTATTCTCAGGTAATAAAAACTCCCCAGAAGACTTTAGAGTGAAATAAAAAAAATAAGATAATAATTGGTTGTTCTTGCTTATATACATGCTCCGTTACTACAGCTTAGTGTGGCGTTTAGCAATGCGCAGTCAAGGTATGCTTGTTGCATTACTGTTCCAGAACAGGAGTATTCTACCATTCCCGTACTGTTGTTGGGATTAACACAGTAATCTGTGTTGCTGTAGCTTTGACCATCGTAGTATCCTGTTACTGTTCCATTGTTCCAATAGTTTGTTCCACCGTCACTATCATTGCATGAGTTTGCTGGTTGTGTTAAGCAGGTACCATTTGAGCAACCGTAAGTGCAGTTTTCTACTATTTGTGCTGTTGTTGTTGCTCCACAACTTCCTGTTGAGCAGAACTTGTCAGTATAGTCTTTGTAAATGTTTCCGTTCTGACAGTAATTGCTTCCGTAGCTGTCTGTTCCGCAAGAAACAGTAGTATTCTGTTCATAATTTCCCGAGCAATAGTATTCTTTGACATTACCCGTATCAGCGCATAAGTCTGTGTTGCTATAAGCGTTGTTGTTTAGGAATCCACTGGTTGTTCCTTGAACGTTAGATACTTGTCCGTTGTCAGTGTCTGAACAACTATCTTGTACCCCACAGTCAGCACTGCATGTTTGACTCGTTTCTCCGCCCTCACATGTCCCATCTCCGCAGTTCGTTTCGTCTTTGTCTTTCTTACCTGAACATCCTGCATCTTTCATATCTGTGTATCCGTCTCCGTCATTATCAATTCGATCGTTGCATTCATAAAGACCTTTGTGTGAAGAATTCTTTCCTGCAGCCACCATACTCACTAATAGTGCTATGACAAGAACTACTAATGCTACTCCTGTGATGAGTGCTATTTTTCCTTTGTTATTCATTTATTTTACCTCCTTATGATTGATAATTGATTGAGTTAACAGAACTATTTAAGCTCATGCTCCCACTTGGCAATAACAATTATTGATTGTATCTCTTAATTACTGTTCCTTCTTCACTATCTTCAATATTCCATCCTTCTTCTTTTATTTTCTCACGAATTTCATCAGCTTTCTTCCATTCTTTCATCTTTCTTGCTTCTTCTCTTTGCTCTGCCATTTTCTTAATCTTTTCAGGAATGATTACTTCATCAAATTCTGTTAGTTTTAGTCCTAGTACTTTATCATAATCTTTAATTAGTTCGTACTTTTCTGAGTCATTTAGCTCTTCTTCCTTCAATATCTTATTCATTATTCCTATGGCTTTTGGGATGTTTAAGTCATCGTTTATTGCTTTTAAGAATTCTTTTTTCCATCCTTCAATAACTTTTTCTCTCTTTGCAGTTCTCTTACCTCCTTCGGGTCCGTTACTAATTTCTCTTACTTTATTCTTTAGTTTCTTATAAGCATTAATTCCTGATTCAAGATTTTCTTTAGTATAGTCCATTGGTTTCTTGTAATGTGTTAGTAAGTAGTAGTATCTTATTCCTAGGGGTTCGTATCCTTCTTTTTTCATCTCAATAATCGTTTTTAGGCCTCCTTTACTCTTACTAACTTTCTCCCCTCCTACTCTTAAGAATCCATTATGCATCCATACTCTAACGACTTTCTTTCCGTTGTAGGCTTCGTCCTGTGCTATTTCGTTAGTGTGGTGTACTGGTATATGGTCTTGTCCTCCAGTGTGTATATCAATTACTTCTCCTAAATATTTTATTCCCATTACTGAACATTCAATATGCCATCCTGGGAATCCTACACTCCAAGGACTTTCCCATTCTTGTTGTCTTATTCCTTCTCTTTCTGAGAACTTCCATAGTGCGAAGTCTGTAGGATTCTTCTTTTCTTTCATAGTCACCCTATTTCCTGCTTTTATCTTTTCTATTTTTAGATTAGCGAGTTTTCCATAATCATCAATCTTGCTAGTATCGAAGTATATTCCGTCGCTGGTTTTGTAAGTAAATCCTTTTTTTTCCAGGACTTTTATGTATTCTATTATTTCTTTAATATTCTCTGTAGCTCTAGGCTTGTAGGTTGGTGGTATGATGTTTAGTAGTTCTTCCTGCAATTCAAAGTCCTTAATGTAATGTTCTGCTATTTCTTCTGCGGTTCTTCCTTCCCTCTTCACTGCTTTTTCCATCTTGTCTTCTCCTTCATCAGCATCGCTTGTTAGGTGTCCTACATCTGTATAATTCATTACTAGTTCTACTCCTAAACCGTTATACTCTAATACTCTTCTTAGAATGTCCCATGCGGTGTACGCTCTCATATTGCCTACGTGTTGGTACCAATAAACTGTTGGTCCACAACTATAAATTTTTACTCTTCCGTCCTTGTCTGATGGTTTAAATTCTTCTTTCTTACGAGTAAGGGTATTGTATAAGTATATTTTTTCTTTTATCATCTTTTTCCTCCTAAACTTTCTCTTATTCTTTCTATTTCACTGTTTTTAATACTATTCATTAATATTTTTTCTTTTATCATCTTTTTCCTCCTAAACTTTCTCTTATTCTTTCTATTTCACTGTTTTTAATACTATTCATTAATATTTTCATCTTAAGAATGAATTCTTCTGATTCTTTTATTGATTCCTGGCTTTTCTTCTTTTCTTCTTCTTGATTATCTTTAGTGTAGTATTGGCTATCAATTCTTATTCTCTTCATATCTTCTAGTGATTCTGCGAGTTCTGGTTTATTAATTATTTCTTTTAGTATTATCATACTTCCTGTATGATTCTCGGATTTTATTCCACACTTATAGAGGAATGCTAATACGTTATTATACATTGCATAATAAGAGTTTATTATTGAATTTTCATACAGTCCATTCTCTAGCAGTATTTTTGCTGATAATAAGCAGTCATCTGTTTTTTGTTGGTAAGACTCGCACATCTCTGCTGATTCTTCTACTAATTGTACTTTTTTTTCTTTTATTAGTCTAGTCAAAAACCTGTTCATAAAACTTCTCAACCCCCTTGATCATTATGTGGTTCTTTATTATCTCTCTTATTAGTAATGATTCTTTGTTAAACTTTCCTATTTTTACACTTATCTTAGTGTTTAGTTTTTCTAATTCTTTTTTCATCTTATTATCTTCTGTTTCGACATATAGGTCTAAGTCACTATCATTCTTTTCTCTGTTTTTGGCGTAGCTTCCGAATAGTATTATCATTCTTCCCCCCGGAACTTTTTTTATTATCTCATCAAATAATGGTTCCATCCATGGTTCTTTTCTTAATAACTCTATCAGTTTGTAGTGCTCGCTTTCTTCTAGTATCTTTCGGGTTTTTATTCCTTTCTTTATGAAGTATTGCTTATTTTTTCCTATGGTTTTATAATCAATTATATTAAGTTCTTCCATTTCTTTGAGCCTTCTTATCAGCGTGGCTCTTGGTATTCCTAAGTCTCTTTCCATCATCCTTACATGTGCTTCTTTTAGGGATAAATAATTAATAATTCTTAATTCTTCATTGTTTCTTTTGTGAACCATATTATATCATTAATGAACCAGTACTATATAAATCTTTTGTCACTTAGAATTCTTCTACCATCCTACCCTTCTGTTAATCCCCTTAGCCTTATCCTTATTAGTGAACTTTACACTTACCACTCTTCCTTTCTTCTCATCAATTGTTAGTAGTGTATTGACCTTTCCACCAAATCCTGCATTCACTACTGTTGTTCTTCCTATTTTCTGCATTCCGTGGAATTCGTGCATGTGACTTCCTACACATAATAATGGTTGATGTTTATTTATGAATTCTCTGGCTATTGTTGAACCGTAATGTTTTCCGTATACTGGTGATTCCTTTTTCATTACCTTGTCGAGCTTAGTATTATTAGGGACATTATGTGTTATGAATATTGTTGGTAGTTTCTTATTCTTTCTGTTTTTGTAAGGTCCTTCAACTTTGGAAAATAATTTTTTGTAAGCTTTCTTAAGTTTTCTTTTCTCTTCATCATTCTTATAATTCTTTTTTGTTGGTCTTTCCGGGTAACTACTAATCCCGTAACCTATGATATTTATTCCGTTAAACTCCTCACTTCTAAAGTGTACGTCCTTAAGGTTTTTTAGTCCTTTGACTAGTGCTCTTGGTGTCTTTGAAGTAGTGTACTCTTCTAAAGCGTTCATTCTCCGGTTATATCCGCTCTTATCAAGATTCTTTACTCTGCTTTTTCCATTAGCTTCATCCCAATTTCCTGGAACAAAGAATAATGGTTTTCCTATCTTATCAAGAACCCTCAATATTTTATTACCTTCAGTTATTGATTTCTTCTTCATATTATTGAACTTTCTTCTACCTACTACTTTGTCAATATATCTCTCATGATCTGCGAATAGTGTCTTACTCCCACTTTTCCAGCTATTAACCCACACATCAGTAACTTTTCTTAATTCCTCATCGCGGCATACATCTCCCGGGACGATTATTGCATCAAACTCATTCTTTTTAAAATAAATTCTTGGCATCGCTCCGTGTAAGTCACCAATTATTAAGAATCGTATCATTAATCATAGAACCTTTTTTATTATAAAAACCTTCCTTAGCAAGGTCTTTCTCCTCCGATGCAGTAATAACATAGTTTTTCTCTGGGGTTTCTCATTCCTGCTCTTTCGAATGCGTTCATCATTCCTTGGTCGCTTAAGAATTTTGTTATCATTCCTAAAGCTTCACTAATTTCTTCGTCATTCTTGTTCTTTACTATGAAGTTATCTTCTGGTGGCATATCAACGCCCCATTCACAACCTCTTTGAATTCCATCCTTCCCAATAATCCCTATTTTTGGTGTGTAACTAAGGAAATAAACTTTCTTTACTTCTGCTTCTTCATAAAGTATTTTTCCTGCGTGCTTAGAATTATTTCCTCTAACGATACTGTCATCAATGATTATTATTGTCTTGTCCTTTAAGATATTTTTCTCTTTAATCTCTGGTAGCAAGTGGAGGTTTTGTTTAATGCTTATTTCTCTTTCTTCCTTAGTGGTTCCTAAGAAACTTCTTTCACTACGCATCTTATAAAATACTGGTAGGAATGGTAAGTCTGTACGTTCACTATAGGCTCTAGCGGCTATTTCCGGACATCTTGGAAGAAATGTTACGAAGTCTACATCATCAAATAAGTATTCTTTAGCTAATTCTTTTCCTAATTCGTGCCTGACCTTTCTTACACTAATCCCATCAATTACTGTTCCTTGTTCTGAGATGTAGTTCCATTCAAAGAAGCAGTGTCTTTTCTTATTATCAACTATTACTTTCTTTTTCTCATAGTCTCCTTCTGGTTTTAGGTAATAAATGCTTCCTGGAGTAAGATTTTCTATAATGTCTGCTCCGTTCTTTATTAGTGCTTGGTCTTCTGAAGCTACACAACACTTCCCGTCCTTGAATCCTAGTACTCCAGGTTTTATTCCTAGACTATCGCGCATTACTACTACATCACGATTATTCTTGCTTGCTATTGCCATGCTATAAGCCCCTGGTATTTCCCTAATCATTTTTTCTGGACCATAATTTTCATGGTAGTGTAATAATTTTTTTGAGTCACAGCCGAGTTTCATTATTTCTTCTCCCAGTATTCCTAAGTACTTGTTGCTTACTTGCCCGTTATGAACTATTACTGCTTCACAATCAAGAATTATTTCGTGATCACCTCTTAATTCTTTTGTTCCTCCAATAATGTGTGGGTGTGCATCTTCGAGTATCCTGTCCTTTCTTCCTTTGGTCGCGTATCTTACATGTCCTAAGAATGTGTGGTATTTTGTTGGTGAGAGTATTTTGTGTAAGTCTACTAAGTCGAACTTTTCTCCTCCTCCGCTCCATTTTACTACATCGATTCTCTTGTCACCAATGGCTGCTATTCCTGCAGCTTCTCTGCCTCTGTGTTGTAATCCCTTAATCATTGAGTAGGCGTCGTGTAATGTCTTCGCGACGCAGAATCCGCAGTTGTGCCTTATGTTTTCACCCATACAATGATTAGTTGTTTTAAGGGTTTTTAATGATTATTATAGTGGGGATTCCGGTATCTACAATTTGGGGGTGTTGCTTTATCTTTGTGACCTGTTATTTACCTATCAATGTAATGTCTCTTGAGTTTACTTTAACATCTTTGGTAGTTGAGCAATATATCTTATTCTTAGTGATATTAGAAAAGAATTCTTGAGTTTACTTTAACATCTTTGGTAGTTGAGCAATATATCTTATTCTTAGTGATATTAGAAAAGAATTCTTGAGTTTTATCTCTTAATACTTGCTATTATGATTATTAGTAATATTAGTAGTATCAGAATAATGGTTCCTATAACCCACCATAGGCCGTTATTTGTGTAGGTTTTATTGTTTTCATTAACTGCTTCTCCTGTAAGGCTTATGGTTCCACTGCTAACCCCCTCTGTTTCTTCTAATTGGTTATTGAATGCTACTTCGTTATTATTGTTGAATTCTCCTACTTGTCTAACACTACTTCTAGTACTTCCGCTGCCACCGCTACTTCCACTGTTATTATTGTTGTTCTGTTGTGTTAGTACATTGATTATTATGCTACTAACTGTTGTGTTTTTTCCGTCGCTGATACTTACGCTTATGTTGTATGTTCCTGCATCCCCTACTTTACTGTTCCATGAGCAATAATTCATTCCTACTAGTGTGAATGGTGTAGAACAACTGTAGTTTAGTGTGTCGTTATCATCATCGCTTGCAGTTATTGTTATTATGAATGTATCTCCTTCGTAGGTTCCTGAGTAACTGATGCTTCCTATTTTTGGGTAACTATTAGTTTGGTTTGTTTGATTATTAGTATTATTCTGTGTGTTGTTCGCATTAACAATTATCGTGATATTTTTCTCAGTAGTATTTTTTCCGTCGCTTGCTCTCATTGTTGAGGTGTATGTTCCTACATCACTGCTTGTTGTTTGCCATTCTCCGTTATTGTTTAGTGGGCTAGTGAATGTCACTGTTATTGTGTCGTTGTCTAAATCTGTAACGCTGTAATTAATCTTTACTAATTCTCCTGCTGTGATGTTTATCAAATTGCTATTAAGGGTTATTACGGGGTAACTATTGGTGGTATTTGTCTGGTTGGTTTGGTTATTCTGATTACTTAAGTTTCTTGCGACTTCTACGATGAAATGGTCAATTGTTGAGTTCTTTCCATCACTTGCGGTAATTGTTATATTGTACACTCCTACGTCGCTACTTGTTGTAGTCCATGAGTTGGTTGTTGTACTAAACTTTTTTGAGTAGCTAATTGTTACATTGTCTCCATCACTATCGTTAGTTGTTACATTAATTCTTGCTGTTTCCCCAGCAGTAATGTTCTGGTATCTTGGGCTAATGCTTAGTGTTGGTGCGCTGTTAGGGATAATTTTTTCTTTAATCGTAAATGAGTAGCTATTGCTTATTGTGTATTGTCCGTCAGTTGTTGTTACAGTTACTGTATAGTTTCCTGCGTCTCCTTTCTTTGTTTGCCACATTCCTGTAGTGTTGAATGGTGTGCTATAGGTTGTTGTTAATGCATCACCTTCAGAATCACTTGCGTTTACTATGACTTTGTATAAGTCTCCTTCTTCTGTTCCTTCAATCTTTACACTATTAACTGTTGGTTTGTGGTTAACGGTCATTTCTCTACCTGTTATTTCTATCATGCTAATAATTCCGTTGTTGCTCTTAATGCTGAATTTTTCTGGTACACTATTGCTGTTATTGATTACTATCCCTGTTTCATTACCTTTAGTGATATTACTCATATTGCCACTAACATAACTCATTATTGGTCCGAATGTTCCGTTAGAGTATAGGTGTCTTGTGAATACTCTTAGTCCTAATATTTCTATCTTGTCTGCTCCTCCACTAACGCTTGTTGTCTTAGTATTAACTTCCATTCCTACTACTATTTGCCTATTTGATAATATATTAGTTTTTGTTACGTCATTAATGCTTCCGCCACTTACAATGCTTGTTCCGCTACTAAATGTTCCATTGTTGTAGAGTTTTGCTGTAAAAATGTATAATACTGGGGTGTTTGCTAAGTCTTTATCATAGGTTTTAGTATAGTTATTTCCTATTCCTATACCTATAGGCACATAACGGTAATCGCTACCATTACTCATAGTTATCATTGCTTCTCCGGTTTTTCCTGAGTCAATTCCTGTACTCCAGGTGTAGGTTTTTCCTTCTCTAAATTTCCATTCTTCTCCAACTGTTGAATCATTAAAACTTGTAGTATTCTGTATACATTCTTTGTCTACCATATCGATTGTACAGTTCTTATTATAAGCTCCTGCGTAAGGGCTTCCTAGTGGTACGAATCCTCCAACACAGTTTCTTAGTCCTTCTAATAGTCCTGTAACTGTGCTAATACTCCTGTCGAACCCTGTGATATTGGTCTTTAATGGTTCTCCTAATCCGTAGGGATTATCATAGGTATATTTCGTGTAGCTAGCATAATCGCTGTGTTGTACTACTGGATTTTTGACACATTGATTATATTGTTGTGTTTCTAAGTCGTTACCATTGACTCTTAACGCCATCCCTAAGCTCAGTCCTAAGATTATTATTAGTGTTATGCTGAATGTTAGCTTCTTTTCCATAGTCTTCTTTAGTAAAAACCCGTTTATAAACATTGTTATTCTGTAACCACTAAAGAATTATTACGGTAAACTACTTTGTTTTTATTATGCTATTCTTCTTAGTAAATAATGATCTCTTTAATATCTTAACTTTCTTATTCTTAATATCTTCCTTGTGTCCTTTATATCCTATTACTCCTATTATGATAAGTCCCAAGACTATCAGTATTATAACCGTTATTACTATTAGACTCCAATAAACTACTGGTTTCCTTAATATTTCTCCTGCTTCCCTCATCACTTCTCCTGCGCTACTTCTTGTTTCTTCTTTTGTTTCATCACCGGTTGTTGGGGTTAGTTTTGCTCCTTCTTCTTTTGTTAATGGCCTTATTGTTATTGTTACTATCTTTGTTATTATGTTTATCGTGTCAAGCTTAATGCTTATATCGCTAACCTCGTTTTCGTTGATGTCTATTCCTTTCTCTTCGCCAATTATCAATGTTATATTTTGTTCTTTGCTTTGTATTTTAAATGTTGCGGTTGTTTCTGTTAATGATGTCAGTGTTATCGTATGATTCTCTCCTAAAATTTCAAATTGTGCTTTTTCATTCTTTGACATCTCAACACTTTCAACTTCGGTTAGTTTTCCTAATTGATACTTTGATGATCCTCCTCCGCCACCACCTCCTCCGCCACCGCTTGAGGCTGTTGATGCTACAGGGCAATCAGTACATGCTACTACACTATTAATAAAATCATTCTTTGTTGCTATTCCTCCTTCTCCTGTTGCCGATGCTGTTATTGTAAAATCGCATCCTCCGCTAGTTCCTTGGGTTACTGAGGTCCATGCTCTTGATTGTTTACTTCCGTCAGTCATTCCAGTAATTGTTTTACTTGAACTCTGGCTTCCTATACTGCATCCTCCGGAATTTATTGTGAATGTTAATGTTACATCAATATCTCCTCCTGCTGTTACTTCTCCTGTTACATCAAATGTTTCTCCCATCGCAGCGTTGCTCGCGGTTTTATTAACTATTACAGATACATCGATAATATTAATACTTCTGTCAGATACATAAGTGTCTGTTATATCATCAAGACTTATTTTTTGAAATCCGTTACTTCCAGTTTTTACTGCTTTAAGGCTGGTAAACGTTACTTCTGTTGATTGTCCTGCTGTTATTGCATCATTTACTGTTTTTGGATAGTTGCTATTTTCCATCCAGTCTCCACTGTCAGGGTATAGTGTTGCTGTTCCTAAGGTTGCTGGAGCATCTCCGGTATTTTGTACTTGTGCTGAGCATGTAAATGCTTCATTAACTGTTGTTTCACTAGGTGTGCATGAGAATGCTGATACTTGGAAATTAGCTACTGCTAACACCCCTGGTATTATCAGGCTTATTATTATTGCACTAATAAATATTTTGCTTATCATCCTGTTATGTTAATTTTTATTGTTGAATATCCTGTTCCATAATTCCAGTCTGTGTCATAACACCACATCATTATTCCGTAATCTTGTGAGGTTAGTGCAGCGTTTGTAACTTTATTGGTGGTGTTAAATGTGTATGTGTGTGTTGTAGAGTCGGTTGTCATACCGGAACTTGCGGATTGGTACCATTGAGTATAATTTTGTCCGCTAACTACAGAATGATAATCTTTGCTTACATAATCATAGTAGTAATCTGATCCATTAAAACCGTATTTTGTTGTATTACACGAGTCTGTTAGTGCTGTATTTGTGCTATTTGTTGAGTTGCTACTACTACAATACCAACTATTAAAGTGGTTATAACTTATCATGTATATATTGCAGTTGGCTGTTTCTGTAGTGGTTGCTGTTAGTGAGAATGTTGCGTTATTAATCGTCTGGTTAATCGTTGGGGCGTTAATGGTTACGTTAGGTGCTGTCATGTCTCTTACGGACACTCTTCCGTTTTTTATCGTTGCTGTTCCTCCGCTTCCTGATACCGTAACTTTTATGTAATATTCTCCTAAAGCCCAGGTGGTTGATGGTTTCACTATTGTTATTACACTGCCGTTAGTTGCTGTTTGTATTCCTCCTCCGTTAATACTCCATGAGGATGCTGTTGTGTAACTTCTGCACCATTCATCCCAGCATGTGCTACTTGGAACTGCGTATTCTACATTAGTAATATTTACTGGAACATTTCCGTAACTAAGATTTCTTATTAATAGTGTTATTGTTAAATTATCTGTTGGTGCGAATTGGTACTTCCATCCTCCGTTAACGTCATAATTACTAAAGTATCCGTTATAAGATTCCATTCCGTTAATGTATACTCCATACCAGTCTTGAACTATTGATGTTCTGTCATTAACTTCGTTCCATTCTGCGTACAAATAATTTGATCCTACTGTCCATCCTGTGCTTGGTGCGTAGACTGTTATTGTGTGTGTTCCATTGACTTTGCATTGGTTCGATGTTTGCCAAGAATTACATGTTGATGCATTTTCGTTACTCCATACCGTATAGTTATATTCTTCTTTTAAACTTCCATAAGTGCTACTTCTCCATTGATAAATTTTGCTTAAGTTTCCTGTGGCTGATTCGGTATTGGTTGTTGATACTTTTATACTTGCTGTTACATTAATGTTTTCTGTAGATTTCTTACTGCTTCCTCCTGTTACTGTTCCCCAAGTAACGCTGAATGGGACTGTTCTAAATGACACCCAAGCATTTTGTGTTAGGTTATTATTTGTATCATTGACAACTATTGTGAGGTAATGATAACCTCCCCAACTGCCACTGCTCCACTTGGCTGTTTCTTGGTTAGGGCATATTGTTATTGTTGTCTCATTGACGAATGTGGTGTTGGTATAATTTGCGTATGTAACTGTCGTCTGGCTCATACCATCCCAAATGTTTTCATAAACTCCTGATATCGTATAATTACTATTTAATAGTTTATTTGATGACCATGATGGTTCATATACTGACATTGTTCCATTGATGCAGGTTCTTGTTGATACTTCATAATTATTAATACTCATTGATACTCTGAATGGTCTAACATCAAATGATAACCATCCTGTTGACGTTTCTCCATCACTGTTATTCAGGATAATTTCTCCCCAGTAATTACCGCTTGGCCAACTTCCGTTATTATAAGTAATATTTATTTTTTCAGTGCCATTAATTCTTGTTGGTGTGATATTAAGGTCTGTAGGATAATTGTATTCTTTTGTTTGGTAAGTTGTTTCGTCCCATGCTCTTAAGGTTAATCTTGTTATTGTAGTATTAATATAATCGCTTGCGTTATAACTACTACCCCATCCTTTATAACTTTTAATTGTTGTTATGTTGTAATATTTTGGCTCATTATTTTTTATGCTGTAATGCCAGCTTGTTGTGTCTCCTGAACTATTTGTTGGTCTTGAGTCAACATAAAATGCTATTGTATTGAACCACGCGTTTCCTGTTTCTGAACCATTAATGTCTAATACTACACTGTAATATCCTGTGTTCCATGAATTGGTGCTTCCGGTTTTATTAATTCTTAGTAGGTAATTACCTTGACTTGCATTCGCGTTCCAGTACCAGTTATTTGATTGATTAACTATTACTGTGCTTGATATATACTCTGAGCTGTTTAAGTCCTTACAAGGCCATGTTCTACAATCTTGTATTTTCTTTACGCTAATACTTATGTTTCCTCCAAGGTTTTCTCCACCAGAATAATAGTAGCTGTAGTCTCCGGCATTTGAGACTTGTATATATAATGTAATGTTCTCTTTAGAGTTGAAGTATGACTTGTAGTTGCAACTGCTTGCTCCGCATTCTATGGGGCTTCCATAAACATTCCATCTCTTTATTGACATCCATGCGTAACCGTAATCTGTATTTCCATCAGCATCAACTCCTTTAAGTACTACTCTATAATATCCTGTTTTCCAGTTTCCTCCTGGTGCGTATTGTACTGGTAATGTTATTGTTCCTTGTCCTGTTGTTATAGTCGTGGAGTTTATTGCTGAAGTATTATATGAGTAACTTACTGGTGGCCATACCCATTCTCCGTCTCTTCCTTGGTATTCTATTTTTTCAACGCTTACTGTTCCGCTTAATCCACCACTGCCATAAGCGCCCCACCAATTTCTTCCTGCCTCATACATTTGTACTGTTAGTGTTATATTGCTACTTGGGCGATTCTGCCATGTTTGACTCCACCCGTAGAGGTAGAATGCCCTTGCTTCAAAGAATCCGTATACTATGTCTTGTGTTTGTCCGTCTGGTCCTGTTATCATCATTTCAACACTGTATGTTCCTCCGTCCCACTTATTTGCTGGTTCAACAGTACATGTGTATCCTCCGCTTGTGTCTGTAGCGGTGCATACTGATGATGTGCCGTTTATTGAGTACGTTCCTCCGTTCTGAGTGTTTTTTACTGATACAATATTTATTGTTGCGTTATTAATTGTTTGTTGTGTTTGGGTATTTATTGAGCATGCTGATCCCATACCGTTATTGCTTCCATTACCTGAGAAGTTTGATACTCCTGCTTTTCCTAGGGGGTTATTTGCTTGTATCACTTTCATTTCAAAATAGACTGTATCAGTGTTCTTAAATTGCCATACATAGTATTGTCCGTTAGCACTACTTACTGTTCCTGGGGTATTCTTTGCTGATAAGCATACGTCATAAGGATTTACAACTATTCTCGATATTCCAGCAACCGTTCTATTCTCTCCGTATATGTATATTTCATAAGTTCCCCCATATCTTGGTACATCCATTTTTATTCTCTGCGTTGTTAGATTTACTGCCCATTCTAGTATGTTATTTGTACTATTAACCATGTCAAAATTACTTGTATTAGTGTAGTTCATAGTTGTTCCGTTCATGTATGTTACCATAAATATTTCTATCTGGCTGAGATTTACTTGTGTTGCTGTTTTGTTATATGAACTAATACTTATGTAGGCTTGCTCACTATTACCAAACAATTCTTTTACGTTTCCTTCACTATCTGTTGACTGAGCTCCTAGTACTTTATCCATTACCTCAATTTTTTGCTGGAATTTTTGTGTGTCTCCACTATATGACAGTGTTAATTCTAAATCATAACTTCCAGTGTTTGTTGGGCTTGTAATATTAAATTCGTAGCATCCTTCACTTCCGCAGGTAGCGTTCCATAAAATGTTTGCTGTTGCTAAGTTGTTATTTAATTTGTCAGTTAGATTTATTGAGAATGCTGATTGGTTTATTCCTTGAATAATGCTTGCATTACTTCTATATCTTGGGTACGTCTCAAATTTTATTGTTGTGTTCGGGAAAACACTATAATCATACTCAAATCCTGAAGCGGATGATTTTTTGTTAAAGGTTACCTTCCAGTCTTTCACTTCGAATGATGCCTTTAATGTTTGGTTTCCATCGCCGGATTTTACTACAATTACATTTGCATAGTAAGTCCCGTATTTGTAGCTAATACTATTAATTGTGAATGTAAACTTATTAGTGTAAGAATTATTGCTTGTTAGTTGTGTGCCACTTATTGATTGTATCACATTTCCTGAAGAGTCTGCTATGTATCCTGAAAAATTATAATTTGAAGTTGTGGTATTATCAATTACTACTACTTCCACGCTTGCTTGCTCTCCCAATGCGTAAGTGTTCTTGTACGATTTCCCTAATTCGTCTTTCATATAGGCACTTGCACTAAATGGTACTATTGAGAATGAACTATAAGCTTTATAGCCGTTTAGTTCCAGTGAGTAAGTTCCGTAACTGCTTGGGGCAGTTATAGTGTTAGTGCATTTTCCATTGCTTTCAGTGATACAATTGAAGCTTTGTATTATTCCTTTAGTATTATTCCTTAAGGTTCCGTTAAAAGTTACATTGCTTATATAATTTACTTTATCATTAAGAGTATTCATAGCCTCGCTAGTAATAGTTATAGTTTCTGATGGGTTATAATTTGATTTATCTGGTCTGACTTTTATTGTGTCCACCGTATTATTTATTGCTCTTATCTCAACTTCTGAATACCATGTTGTGCTATTCGCGTCGATATATTGTGCCCTTAATATATAATCTCCTTCGGCTCCTGGTGCGGTTATTTTTGTTCCATTACTATAATAGCTACTGTTAGAATAATAACTTCCTGTGCTATCTGTCGTTAGCGTGTAATTACTTATGTATGTTCCATTACCTTTACTTCTTATTGTAATGTTTACTGTTCTACCAGTTGCTGCTATCGATGAACTAACTAAGGTTCCATTATTAGAATAATTGGCTTCTTGCAAGTATCCTTTGAATAATATTTGTTCTCCAGTTGAATAAACTGTTTGTGGTACATAATGGTAGATGTCGGCGATATAATAATTTGCTCCAACAATACTGGTAAGGATAGTAACGAATAGCATTGAACACGCTACCAGCATCACTCTCTCTTTTTTTGTTAAGTTCATACTCTAATAACTCACTCTTTTCCTAATTAATTGAGGGAATCCATTCTTTATAAACTTTGTTCATCCCATAAACTCTTATTTCGCTTCTACATTCACGTCAAAGAATTCTTGTGCGTATGATTGCCCGCCTATCGTCGTGCTTATTGAGTATCTTACTAGGCATAGTGGTGCTGTTTCTGGTATGTTCATTCTCACTACTCTTGCTACTGTTTCTCCTGGCCCTACTGCTATATTATTCCCGCTACCCCCGAGTGTTATCCAAGCTTCTGCTTGTTGTTTTGTTAATGGGCATCCTTGTTCTATTTCTTCTGTTTTAATATCATAACTTAGTGTTCCTGAGTTTCCTAAGTTCTTCACTGCCCATGCTACTCCCCAGTCTTCTCCTTGTTTCATATCTGCTTTATTATCTGATAAGTATACTACTATTTTTTTGTTTTCAACAAACAACTTATTTATTTCTCCTCTTACTTTTTCGTCCATTACATTAACGTTGTACGTCGCTCCTGAGAATATGCTCTTAACAAGTACTAGTCCTAATATCAGCATTGTCATAGCTAATACTATTACTACTATTGTTCCAATACTCATTTCTAATGCTCCTCTTTTTCTTATACTTCTTAACACCATCTTTTCCATAACTCTGTTTTTAGTATTCAAACATATTTAAATCTTTACTATATCACTTCGTATTGACTCTTGATAAGGTTTATAAAACTTATATTTCTATACTTATTGGGGATCTAGCTCAGCGGGAGAGCACAACGCTGAAGATTATTAATGGTTTCATCAGATACGTTGGTGTGCCGGGTTCGACTCCCGGGATCCCCATACTATTCCGTCTCTATCAGTTCTAATGACCTTTTCTAGTTAATTCGCTGATGCTCATAGCTTTATGATTATGATAGTTATAAACAATGATTAATAGGGAGCTTAGCAGTATCGTTTATATTCTATATGCCCCTAGTTCCCCTTGCCTTGTTAGTCGTCGAACCTTGAGGTATTATTGTTAGATGATAGAATTCCTTTACAGGAATATAATTAGCAGTAGGGATTAGGCCACGTTCTGTCGAAGCCCATTCCTTAATGGTATGGATGTTTCGTGCTAACATTCAACTAAGCGGCAATTTTTGCCTTGCACCTACCAAGTTGCCGATACTAAACTGCTTTAGTACCCCGAATTTCTTCGGCGTTTCATCATTTCCAACATTTCAAAGCTTCCTCCATGAGTTCATAGCGTCCATGTTGGCTGTGTCGTTTCTGTGACAGAGCTATACATCACTGCATTCCCCTCCCAGGGTTGGTATTGTCATCAACAATCACTTGTTGATGGGTGCGTGGACCTTCCTCAGAATTCGCAATGATAATTTTCTGCATCGCCCGGAATATTATTCCTGAATTCCGTAGTTAGCTTCCCTACTGCTATTATCATTAAGAATTATGTGTTTTTAAGTCTTTACTTTCTTCTAGAGTTTCCGAATTTAACTTATAAATACCTCCTCAAACTTTTCTAGTCGTTTTGGCTTGCTTTCAATAAA
>PFDC01000026.1 GCA_002763035.1 Candidatus Pacearchaeota archaeon CG10_big_fil_rev_8_21_14_0_10_35_13
AATGGCTAAAGAGCAAAAAAATGATTAATCTAGACAGCGAAGAAACGAATAATATCTGTGTAGGATGCGCAGGAGGTGCAAGGATAACTATAGAAGTACCAATAGAATACGAAGAACTAAAGAATCAGGCAGTGATGGAAATAATGATTAAAGGACTAAGAGGAGGACACTCAGGAGCAGACATACACCTACAAAGAAGCAACGCAATAAAAGAACTAAACAGGGCTATAGGAGCCATTAGAGAAAAAGCGAAGGTAAGAATTATAGAAATAAACGGAGGAAATAAAGACAACGCGATACCAAGAGAAGCAACAGTAGTAATAAGTGTTGATAAGAAAGATAAAGAAAGAGTTAAAGAAATAATAATAAAGGAATTTGAAGAAATAATCGAAGACAACAAAGAAGTAGAAGGAGAAATGAAGATTGGTATTAATGAAGTAAAGAAAGACAAAGCAATGAATGAAAAAAGCACCGATAATATTATTGACTTAATCAATGTATTACAACACGGAGTGATAAGAAATAGCAATACCATCAAAGGACTAGTAGAAACAAGCCAATGCCTAGCAGTAGTAGAAACAAAAGAAAAAGAAGTAATGATAAAAGTAACCCCCAGAAGCTCAAGAGCTAGTGTGATGAAACAAACAATAAGAAATATTAAATCAGCATGCAGAATGATTGACTCAAAAATAGAAGTAAGTAACGAATACCCAGGGTGGGAACCTAACAAAGAAACAGAATTATTAAAAGAATTCACTAAGATAAACAAAGAAGTAACAGGAGAAGAACCAAGAATAACAGCAATACACGCAGGACTAGAATGCGGAATAATAGGAGAAAAACATGAAGGCATGGAAATGATATCAGTAGGACCACTAATAGAAAACGCCCATACACCAGAAGAAAGAGTGAATATAAGAACAGTAGAAGAATTCTGGAAAGTACTAAAGAAATTCTTAGAAAGAAGAGATTCATAAGTAATAAAAAGGTATGATAACAATAGAATACTATGAAGTACAAATTCCTGCTAGTAATCTTTACAATTTCCCTAATAGCATCACTAATACTAACACTCACACCAACACCAATAATCTGCACTGAAGGATGCGAAGTAGTGCAAACAACGACATACGCCTACACCTTAGGAATAAAGAATAGTGCTTACGGAACAGTAATATTCACGGTACTAATGCTGATAGTAGCATTACAAATAAAAAAACCTAAAAAGACTCATAGAAAAATAATACATTTAGCAATAATTACTGGAAGCATAGTATCATTATACTTCTTATACTTACAAGCATTCGTAATTAATTCCTGGTGCAAATACTGCTTAATCGTAGATATAGGAATGATAGTAGCATTAGGAATAGCAATAGTTAGTTGGAAGAAGTGATGAAGTAGTAAAGCTTTAAAGCATTAACAACATAAAATTATTAACCATTAAGCCTCATTAGCTCAGTGGTAGAGCACTTGCTTCGTAAGCAAGGGGCCGGGGGTTCAAATCCCTCATGAGGCTTTGCATTATGAGTTGTTGGTTGCAGGAGCTAATAGGAACCCGCAGGTGGTTCGTATCTCATGAGGCTTGAGTTTAGTAAACATTTTTATATGACTAATAATTCTACAAATCATGAATAAAGGGGTAATAACAATAATAATATTAGCAGTACTGCTGGTAATCGTAGGATATTACATACTAACAAAAGACCCAGTAAGAACCCAGAATAATACCGGAACACAAGTAGAAATAGTACCATTAGAAAAGTCACAACAAGCATTAGTACAAAAAGTAATAAACACTAACGAAATGCTTAACGACATGCCAGACAGCGGTTCAATAGTGCTAAGATTCTACGACTTTAAGAATGGTGAAAGAATATGGCAAGACGGATTCTTATTAAGCAAGAAAGGACTAGGAGAAGGAGAAATGCCAGACATACTCCTGTACTTACATGCAAAATATATTAATGAACTAAAAGATGACGGAACAAACCTCTGCGAAGTAATACAAAAAGCAAAGAATAACGGAGACGTGGCATCCGAAACAGAATTAAGCAAAACAAAACTATTACTAAGATACGCAGGAATGATAAAATACCGAGACTGCTTCGGATTCTAAAAATTATAACACCTGAAGAGTAGTTGCAAAACAGAAGGTTTAAAAGAATAGAGAAATTCTTAGAGAGATGGAAAGACGTCAAAGTGAGTTAAATGAAATATGGAATTTGATAAGAGATGAAGATCCAAGATTTCCTAAAGAAGATTATCTTGGTCTTTCTAGAGTAAGATTTGAGATACCTTATGAAGTTTTTTTGAGAACACTAAACGAAAGATTGAAACCATTTCCAAAACCAGTAGTACCAATTGTAACAAATAATTTTGGAGCAGCCATAAAAATCCTCAGAAAAATGAGAGTTTATGAAGTTAGTAGAGTTTGTGCAGCTAGAAGGCTTGGAAGAAACGATACCTGTTTGGGGGTATACGTTAATGATAGAACCAATGACAGAGATTACCTAATAGCAATGCCAGGAGTGAATCTTGTTCCAACAAAAAATAAAACTGATTCCTGGAGAAAAATAAGTGAATTAAACATTGCTAGAGGAAGAGAAGTACCACTAAGCTTTGAAGAGATAGGATTATTAGATGATCTTAGGAAAGAATTTGTTAGAGCAAATCAGGATAGGGAACAAGATAAAGATAGTTATTTATAACCCCAAAAATTAGTCCTTTAATGATATGGCAAGACTTGGTAATTACGATAACAAATTTGTTGTTTACTTATTCATTAATCCCTCAAGTATGGGAAGGTTTTAAGATAAGAAAAGGATTATTAACAATACAAACATCAATAATAACGACCATAGGACTCTACGCAATGTCAGTAGTATTCTTAAGCCTAGGACTAACATTCTCGTTCGTTATAAGTCTGATTAACGGAACATTATGGCTGATACTATTACTGCAAAGATTAAGTTACGGGAAGTAATAAAAACCTAAATTCCTGCTCTCAAAAGTTTTATAAGTCTGAAAAATCTGTAAGAATAACGCGGGGGTGCCGGAGTGGTCAAACGGGCTGGACTTAAGATCCAGTAGCTTATGCTTACGGAGGTTCGAATCCTCCCTCCCGCATAAAGATCCGAACAGAGGGTTTGAATAATAATAATAATAATAATAAACAAAAGATGATTATAGAAAAAAAGGTACTGCCCAAGTATTATGAGAAGATTATCAGTGGAGAAAAAAAGTTCGAGTTAAGACTAGCAGACTTCGAATGTAAAGAAGGAGATGTATTATTGTTAAGAGAATGGAACCCTGAAACTAAAGAATACACAGGAAGAAGTGTAGAGAAGAAAGTAACTTACGTAATAAAAACTAAAGAACTAAAATTCTGGAAGTCAGAAGAAGTAGAAAATTACGGGTACCAGATCATAAGCATGGAATAATACAACTTTTAGAAAAAAAAGTTCTATGAGTCAAAAATCATGTGGATAATACAACTTTTAGAAAAAAAAGTT
>PFDC01000107.1 GCA_002763035.1 Candidatus Pacearchaeota archaeon CG10_big_fil_rev_8_21_14_0_10_35_13
AACTTTCTTGCTTTTTCTGTGTTATGTACTCCTACTACGAATAGTTCTTTTCCTGGTTTTACTAATGCTGCTCTTCCTACAGTTTTTCCGAATGATAACTGCATTCCTGAGCTTAGTCTGTCTGCTCCTGCTCCTGTTAACGCTTTATTTTCTCTTTGTACGTGGTGTGGGTGTGCTTTTATTACAAAGAAGTATTGTCCGTTAAGGTTTTTTTCTAATGTCTTGATTATTCCTTGTCTTGCTGATTCTAATGCGTTACTTCTTAATTGTGCGTATTCTGTTGCTATTAGTTTGAATGTTACTGCGTATTTTCCTTCTGCAAATCCTCTAGCGTCTCCCATTTGTATCTTTACTATCTTGCTTCCTGGTACTGCTCTGATATAGTTCTTTCTTCTTTGTTTACTCTTTCTAGTGTATGGGCGCGCGTATCTCTTAGTGTATGCTGATGCTTTTCTTAATGCTGGCATTTTATTCCTTTATCTCCTTGCTTTCTTTTTTCTTCACAACTTTCTTCTTTGGGGTTTTTTCTACCTTCTCTACTTTCTCTACCTTCCCTTCTCCGGTGATTATTACTTCCATAGTTACTGCTTGTCCTGGTAGTCCTCTTTCGAATATTCCTCTAACCATTCCTTTATTTCCATGAGGGCTGCTTATTTTTCCTTTGATCATTACTTTTCTTTTTCCTGGGCTTGTCCATACTACTTCTTTACCTACTAATTTTCCTGCTTCTTCTCTATTCTTTGCTCCGAAGTCCATTATGAAGTGTTTCTCATGGATAGTCTTCTTACCCCTGCGAAATTGTATTACCATTCCTTTGTTATTAGTCATCGTACTATCTACAGAAAAAATGAGTTTAAAAACGTTGTTGTTTTGGGGTTTTTATGAATGTTTTTACTCTTCCAATGCTTATCTAATGTTTTTTCATTCAATGTTTCTCTTGCCTTCTTTTGGTAGTCTGGTATCATTTTCTTAGTTATTGACCATTCAAGATTTTTATCACTCTTATTAATCCCTTTCTCTAGGCTTCTCTTAGCTGATTTGTAGTCTCCGTTTAGTTCAAATAGGTCTATTAGTATTACCCTGTTGTTAATAATGCCAAAGTTCTGGTTTATCTTGAAAGGTTTTTCACGAAGTCCGTAATTCCATAGTATCTTAACAAATTCAAAGAATTTATCAATTACCTCTTCTGCTTCCTTTACCCTTCCGTTCTTTACAAGGTTCTTTATTCTTACTCCTAATTCCACTACCCTTTTTTGTTTTACCCTTCCGTCCTTATAAAACACTGGGTTTCCTAAATACTTCTTTGGTATTCCTGAACTTTCTATTAGCTTTCTTGATTTCTCAATATCATCAAAACATTCCTTGGCGATTTTGCTTATTTCTTTTTCATTCTTTCCTTGATTTTCTTTTAACCATTTATAAGCCTTTTTTCTTACTTCTTTATAACTCAGAGGTTTTTTTATTACATAATCTTTATATAGAAATACTTTGCACTGCCATCCTCCTTTTTCTCTTACCATGGACCAACATTCCTTCAAGAATTAATAAAACTTTCTCTCACACTACTATTTCGAATTCTCCTAGTTCTTTTCTTATCACTTCGAAGATTTTAGGGTTTGCTCTTATAGGTTTTTCTTGTGTTTGCTTATTTAGTGCTTCTAATAGTTCTTTCTCGCTTGATTCTTCAATCTTAGTACTTGTTATTCTCTTAACCACTCCTTTGTCTATGAGGAATGTTTCTTCTGGTGTCATTACTACTTCGTAAGTTCCTTCTTTTGTTAGTATTCTTAGTCTTCCTCTTTGCGTCTTCATTAGTTCTGCTCTCTGGTTATATTCTACTAGGTCTCTTATGAGTATGCTTACTTCTTTCCTTAAATTTTCTATTTCTTCTTTTCTTCTATCTCCGCTCTTTCCTTCTTCTTTCTTTCCTTTCTTTGGTGCTTTTTCTTTAATTTTTTTATTCATTGCTAATAATTCTTTTGCTGTCTTCTCAAGTCTTGGGTTAATCTTTCCTTTCTTTATTAGTTCTTCAGTAAACTTCTTCATTAGTGTTATTTCTTCCTTCTTTCCGAATAATGCTTCTAGTATGCTCATGAAGTCTTTGTATAAATCCTCAACAGTTTTTTTCTGTGAGCTCTTTTCTATTTGTTTTCTTAATTGTCCTAGTCTCTTAATATAGTCATTTGCTTGTTCTAATAATTCGTCTACTTCTTTTCCTGACACTTCCTTAACTTTTTGGTGTTCATAACCTTTGTACAGTCCTATAACTTTTGTTACGAAGTCAACATACTTTTTTTCTAACATTTTTTCTTTATCATAAAATATTTCTTTAACCACTCCTGGTGTTTCTTTAGTTGTTGGTGGTCCTCTTCCGTAAAGCATTATCATCGCTTGTGTTGGTGTTATTACACTCCAATAAATGTCTCCTATTGCTATGTCTAATAGTCTTCTCTTGACTATTTCTGAGAGTTTTTCTCCACTTCTCATGAACATATCAATTGCTTCTGGTGATGGTTTTAGCTTTCCCATTTTTAGTAACATCTTCCATGGCATGAATGTTCCTCTGTCGTATAGTGGTATTCCATCACGTATTAGTGTGAAGAATACTGGTTGTGCGTCCTTCACTGCTTCCCAGAAGTCTGTTAGTAAATATATTTGTACGTTTAGTAAGTTCTTTACTCCTGCTAGTTCTGATGCTTCTGCTATATAATTGTATATTATTCCTCTAAGTTTTTCTTTTAGTTCTAGTCTTGGCATTCTTTTCACGTCAGTATCATCAATTATTACGTAAGTATCTACGTCTGATTCCTTTACGGTGTCTCCTCTTACGAAGCTTCCTCCGATTACGTAACTTACTATGTACTTCTCGAACTTTCTCAACACTAGGCTCTTATGTATTTCTGCTACTCTTAGGTTTGATAGGAAGTCTTTGTCGTATAGTGGGTATGCCATTCCTATTGCTTCTTCAAATTCGTATTTTCCGTCAAGTCCGTAGTTGAATACGTCTACGTGGCTCATTACGTGTACCCAAACTTTTTGTTTTTGTTCGTCAGAAATCTTTATTAAGTCAGTTCTTATTTCTTTAATCTTCTTGTACTTTTCTTCTGGGATTATTACTATTAGGTGTATTAGTTTGCTTATCTTTTCTTGTTCTTCTTTATTATCGAATTCTTCTTCTACAAATTTTGGTATTATCTGTGGTGGTAGTATTCCTATAGCTCTTATGTAAGAATGTTTTTTTATGTAGGCTTTTTTTAGTTTTTCTAGTTCTTCACGGGTTTTTTCCATTTTTTGCTTATTTTCTTCCGTGAGTTCTTCGGGTATTTTCTTGTTCTTATTACTTTGGTAATTTCCCTTAATATTTTCTAGTTCTTCATCAACTTTTGGCTTTTTGTGTCCTTCTTTGTTTTCTTCTGCCATCTTATTATTGGTTTTCTTAGATATATAAATGTTTACACTCTTGAGTTGTTATTATTCTCTTAAGTGTATAAATCCTTATAA
>PFDC01000157.1:0-3548 GCA_002763035.1 Candidatus Pacearchaeota archaeon CG10_big_fil_rev_8_21_14_0_10_35_13
TTTTCATCAATGATTACTGGAGAATGCTTTTGGAGAGTATCAATTAAAGAAATACCCATCGAAGTAGCCTCAATACTACGCTCCTTAATATAACCCCTATCATAAAGAGTCTCAATGATATTAGCCCTAGTGGCTTTCGTACCAAGATTTTTCTTACTAAGTTCTGAAACTAAGGAAGCAGCGCTGTATCTTCTAGGAGGCAGGGTTTCCTTCTCTTCAATACGAACCTCCTTAATATCAACATTGCCATTAACATCTGGAACAGACTTCTCATCAATCTTAGAAGGATAAACATTCAACCAACCATGACTCTTAATAGAAACGCCTTTAGCAACAAACCTTGCCTTATCATCAAAATCTGGAATTGTAACCGTGACAGTCTTATTATTAAGAACAGCATTATCACAAAAAGCCGCGATGAAACGCTTACTAATCAAATTATAAACTTTTAATTCCTGACCATCAAGAGCATTAACACCATTCAACTCACCAGTAGGATGAATAGCAGGATGAGCAGGATCAGACTTCTTACCCTCAACAGGAAGCTTTCTAGTAACAGACTTTAATTCCTTAGGAAAAACCTTTTTAAGATTATTAAGGATACTAGAAGTATCAATTTCTGAAGGAATCTTTTGAGAAGAAGTACGAGGATAAGAAATTAATCCATTAAGATATAAACCTTGAGCTACTCTAAGGGTCTGTGAAGGAGTAATGCCATGAAACTTATAAGCTTCAGTTTGTAACGTGGTAAGATCAAAGGGGGCAGGAGTAGGAAGTAATTGTTCCTTAACAAGGGTCTCAGCAACAGCCTTACTACTCCTCAACAACTCAAACCTCTTCAATTCAGACTTATTAGTAATATCCTTAAAATATTTTAGTTCAAGATTTGACTTAAACTCCGGAAGGTCAATAATTATGAAGACCTGCCAATAAGGAGTAGGCTTGAATTCAAGAATCTGCTTTTCTTTCTTAACAATAATATTCAGTGCAGGACCCTGAACTCTACCAACACTCATAATCCTAAAAGAACCAGCATTCTTAATAGCATCCATCAAAGCCCTAGAAAGATTAATACCATAATACCAATCAAGATAATGACGAGTCTCACCAGCAATAGCCTGACCCCAATCAATAGTAGTGGAAGGATTATCATAAGCCTTAACTACCTCATTCTTAGTAAGGCTGGAAAACTTTAAACGCTTAGAATCATCAACACCACAAATAAACCTTAGAATATTCCATCCAATGACCTCCCCCTCAACATCATAATCCGTATTATGGCAACATACCCCTCCATTGCCAGCAATGAAATTCTCACCATCAACGGAGAAATCATAAACATAATCGTTGGAGGACTTAACCTTTTTTATATCAACGATCGGTAAAAGAATCAAATCTCCATAGTGCCCCATAACATTTCTTTTTTTATAAGACCCTGATGTGTTTAATATTCTGCTTCTATGATGGCTCTTCCACACATTCTTTAATTTCTTTAATTCATAAGAACCGCTAATTATTACACGCCAAGATGGTCCGCCACCCTTGCCAGAAGGTTTTTCTATCTTTGATACTGAAGAGATAACTCCCAATTGCAGAAGTAGATATCTTAAGTCGTAAGCTAACCACTCACTGGAAGTATTAAAAGCGATGCTGTCTTTGGACAACGAACCATCACCTAAAAAATAAGCTCGCAGAAATTCTAATTTTAAATCTTCAGATAAACTGTAAATAATCCTAGGTACTCTCTTTTCACGAGCATTCTTCCCAAAAAGCAGGATGTTCTTAAAAGCTGCTGCTAACACGGAATTATCAATAGTTAATACTTGATGCCCGAGGGTTTTATGGACGTAATCATTAGAATTTATTCCATAGTTCTGACAAAACTCTTTTATCTCATCTATTATAATCTGCTCGTGCCCGTATCCTGGTAAGCCCAAGCTGAACCTTATATGATAATCCTGGTTGATATCCCCTTCAGCTAAATAATACCCTAGAACTCTTGAGAATTTGATGTCTACCGGAATCTTGACAGGCAACTTATTCCTTCTGTTTTTTGATCCGTAGATAAAAGCGTCATTTATTAAGTGAATGTCTTCTTCACTGAGTTCATTTAATTTAACAGTGGCTCTGGAGAGGTTGCTGTAGTTCTTGAATTGATTCTGGTAAATGTGCTTGAGAAGATTATCAAAAGAGGATAACCCCACTACACAATATCTCCCATTTTCCAAGAAATCATCAGGATTAACCTCTAATGAAGAAAGATACTCTGAAAATTTGAGCTTGCTGGGATTTCTCTTACCATTCTCCCAATAAACAATTGACGGTTGAGATAAGCCAGATAATTTTGAGGCAGTAAAAGTTGACAGATTCTTCATTATTCTTAATCTCTTTAATTTAGCTAAACCCGAGCTTGTTAGTATTATCCTTTTATCATTAAGTGGTGAAGTCTTTCTTCTTCCATTAATTATTTTGTTTCTTATAATCTCTATGACGTCTTTCCCTTCAACGAATAGATTTCTTGAAGCCTTATATTTAGAGAGCTCTAGGAAATTAACCTCTCCAGATTTCTTATCAGGAACTGAAAGATTCGCAGGGCAAAGTATTTTATCCCCAACTTTCAGATTAGTAGTTTTTATGTTCCTGATTTTGTTTTTATCCAGAATGAAAACATTATGTGAAGCGGTAAGTTTAACTGTCCTCCCATAAGAAAGCTTTATCTCATAAAGCTCTTCATTTATTCTATGTCTTATAGCTTTTTTTAATGGTCTTAGGGAGATTCTCCCATGCTCGTCAAATGCCGGGACTTTGTATCTTGATAACTTTCTATTATTCTCGATTATATCATCGATTAATCTCCCTATCTTGTCAATCACTAACTCTCCGTCTTTTAATATTGGTGTCGGCTCATTATAATCCACACTGGCGACTACAAACTCCTTAGCACCAGAAGCAAGTCTTCGAAGAACATCATAATACTTCTTAGTGAAAGCAGAACCCTTACGAATAAAGCTAGGAACCCACTCAACATCAAAAATAGGCCAGCCCTTAGTACCAGGCTTTTGGTTAAGACCAAAAAGATGACCAACAGCACAAGCAACAACAACGTCCTCTTTATTATGTTTAAGAGTAAAGTAATAAACACCTCCAGGCAAAGAAACCTTTTTAAGAGTCCTAGAATCAGCAAGAGCCTCAGCAATCTTAGCAGAAGCCTGAGGCTTTTCCGTAATGACCAAAGAATAACCATCAGTTAATGCCTTCTTAGTACGCTTAGCAGGACCAAAGTCCTCAACCTTTTTAGAACTCTTCTTTTTAGAAGTTTTTTTAGAACTCTTCTTCTTAGTAACCCTCTTCTTAGAAACCTTACGAGGAAGAATCCTACCCTGCTTCTCAATAGTAACAATATTCTTACGCTCCCTAACAGGAACATTCACTGAACGCTCAATATCCTTCTCAGTAAGAGGGATGAATCCCTCACCAATATTAAGGGTCTTCTTACTATCATCAGAACTTTTAGGCATAGATAATCACAGAAGAGATACTATTAAAAA
>PFDC01000157.1:3567-6994 GCA_002763035.1 Candidatus Pacearchaeota archaeon CG10_big_fil_rev_8_21_14_0_10_35_13
AGAACTTTTAGGCATAGATAATCACAGAAGAGATACTATTAAAAATGTTTGGAAAAAGAAAAAATGCAAAAAAAGAAAGAGGTGATTAACCTTTCTTTAATTTAATCACTAGTCTTCCTTCTTCATCAACTTCTCTTGAAGTAGGGTACTTACCAAAAGTTTTTGAGTAATTACACCATCCTCTACCTGAATACCTCACTTGCCTTCCTTTACCACAAGCAAAAGTTTCACAGCCTTCACAGAAGGATTTAGGAGTACTCTTTCTTTCAGAAAGTTGCTCTACTACGTTTTCACGATAATTTCCCAAACCTCTGCTTGTTTTAGCTAACTCGGTGTATTCATCCCTTATTCCTTCAGCTTCTTCATCACCCATATTATCTATGGTTCCTTTAAGGCCATAGATTTTATCTGTGCAGTCTAAATCTAAATCTCTTACATGTATTAACCATACCATTTTATTATATACCTCCTTTCAACTCTTTAATTAGGATTTTGCGAAGAGTTTTATCTAAATCATAACCCGACTTGTCTAGGGTCCTCACTGGGGCTTTGTACCCTCTTAATTCTCTTTCTAATAATGAGGAAGTACCAATAACCAAACATTCAGGATTCCTTCTCTGAATTTCGGGAATTAATCTATAACCAATATTTTCAAGGGTCCTGGCAAAAGCTCTAGAATCACTTGCTTCAAGGACTGTTTGATTTTCCCTAGGCATCTTATGGTCTAAAAGAATAACTTCATAATCTTCATTACTTATTCTATCCTTCGCTTCAGAATAGCATCTAGCAACATCATAACTTCTTTTATCGAATCCTTCGAAAAAGCTAGGCATAACCTTTTCAACAGCCCAACTAAGAACCATTGTTGGCATTTCTTGATCTTCAACAATCAAGACTTTCTTTCCGGTATATTTTTTGTTTTCCATTTTGTTTATTATAAGCAGTTATTCTGTAACTACTTCTTAATAGTTATAAGAAAGCGTTATACTTAAATAATCCCTACTACTAATTGTAGTAGTAAAAATGGTAGAAAATGACGTTTTAGAAGCATTAAGGAATGCAGGGCTAAACGATAAAGAAGCAACTGTTTACTTAGACTTGATAAACCACGGCGAGAGCAGAACTGGGATAATCTGCAAAAGAACAAAGATCCCTAGCTCACACATATACAAGATTCTAGGAACACTAATAGAAAAAGGGATAATAAATTATAAAATAATCAATAACATCAAAGTATTCAGAGCATCAAACCCTCAATCAATAAAAAACCTTTATGAAAAGAAAGTAGAAGAAATAACTAATAACAAAGAAATGATCCTTGAAACAATAAAGAAACTATCAAAAACTATTCCCAAACAAGAAAGGCCAAGCGACTACAAATACTTCGAAGGAATTAACGGGATAAAATCAATGTATGAAGAATTCATGACCCTATGGGAGGAGGGGGACGAATACTGTGTAGTATCAGCAAAAGAATCATACGAAAAACTAGAACAATACTTCATACAAATAGTACATAAGAAAAGAATCAAGGAAAAAGTGAGGATGAAAATAATAATTACTAACGAAAGCAAAGAATACATCAACCAATGGAAAAAGATGAAACTAACAGAAATAAAGGCCTCAAACATGAAAACAGCAACTGAATACCTAATACTAAAAGACCATATATTACTAATAAACTACGGAAAGAAACCCTATGGATTGATGATTAAAGACAAAAGCTTCGCGGAAACCTTCAAGGAATACTTCCAAGTTCTATGGAAACAAGCAAAAAAATAAAAAAGATAAAAGTTTGTTAATTACTTCTTAGTAACTTTATCTTCCTTAACGTGTATGTTTTTTAAGGATAATCATACTACCCTTTAAGACACAAGGTAGCTACTATTTACAATAGAAGATAGTTTCTACTGCCAATAGAAATCTTTATAAATCGGATTAATGTAGGATAATCATGATAAGAAACGAGATATTAAGAGAATTAATTGTAAAACAAAGGAAAGAATTGGAAGAATTAGAAAAAGGAACGTTAAGAGATGGAGAAGAAGAAATAAAGATTTTAGATTCTTTTGCCTTAATAATTACAGGGGTTAGACGGTGTGGGAAGTCAACTTTGCTTCTTCAGTTAATGAAAAATCAAAGAATATCTTATTATTTGAATCTTGAAGATCCTAGGTTAGAGGGTTTTGAACTAAAAGATTTTAATAAACTTGAGGAGATTATGGAAGAGTTATACGGAAAAGACGGCACTTATTTCTTTGATGAAATACAAAATATTGATCAGTGGGAGAAGTATATTAGGCATTTAACAGACAGAAAGAAAAAAGTTGTAGTAACCGGTTCAAATGCTTCTTTGTTAAGTAGGGAGCTTGGAACTAAGCTTACTGGAAGACATCTAACTTATGAACTTTTTCCTTTTTCATTTAATGAATCCTTAAAACTTGGAAAAAAGAAAGCTTCAATTAATTCCTTTAAAGAATACTTTTTAGACGGGGGATTCCCAGAATTTCTTAAGAAGAGCGAACCAACAATACTTCATCGACTCTTATCTGACATCGTGTTAAAGGATATCGCTGTGAGGTATAACATAAAGAATACTGAGATACTAAATAAGATTGCTATTTATCTAGTTTCTAATGTTGGAAAGGAGTTTTCTTATAATTCAATAAAAAGAATGCTTAACATAAAAG
The DNA here is from genome assembly GCA_002763035.1 of Candidatus Pacearchaeota archaeon CG10_big_fil_rev_8_21_14_0_10_35_13. Lineage (GTDB taxonomy): Archaea > Nanobdellota > Nanobdellia > Pacearchaeales > GW2011-AR1 > PFDC01. The sequence goes on from PFDC01000157.1 coordinate 6,258, forward strand.
CAATTCAAAGTGTGATTGATTACATAAATTACTTTGAGGGGGCATATTTGCTTTTTAGTATCCCTCGTTTTAGTTATTCTTACAAGCAACAGCAGATTAATCCAAAAAAGATTTATTCTATTGATAATGGCTTCTCAAATTATAATTCTGCATCATTCTCAAAAGACCATGGGAGAATGTTAGAAAATCTGGTTTTTATAAACCTTAGAAGAAAGTTTAAGGATATCATGTTCTTTCAGGAGAATCGTAAAGAATGTGACTTTGTTATAAAGGAAAAAGATAAAGTTACACATGCAATACAAGTATGTTACGAATTTAATGAGGAGAATGAGGATAGAGAAATAGCTGGACTGATTGAAGCTATGAAAGAGTTCAAACTTAAAACAGGCATTATACTTACCTATAACCAAGATGATGAGATTGAATTAAAAGGTAAGAAGATTACAATAAGGCCTGTATGGAAATGGCTTTTAGAATAAATAACTCTAATTAAACTTATTAGGGCATCAATCAAGAAAGGAATAGCAGAAACCTTCAAAGAATACTTTGAAGTTCTATGGAAACAAGCAAAAAAATGCAAAAAAATGTTTTGTTGGTTTACTTCTTTGTGACCTTTTCTTCCCTAAGAACGAACTTAGCAATAAGGAACACTACCCAAGCAATAACCAAGAAATTGATTAGTGCGCCAACAAAAGCACCCCAACCAATAACTATAGGGCCCATGTTGAAAGTAGCGG
>PFDC01000145.1:0-482 GCA_002763035.1 Candidatus Pacearchaeota archaeon CG10_big_fil_rev_8_21_14_0_10_35_13
CCTATAGTTCTTATTGGTAATATCTTCTTGGCATTTGATGATTTTGTTTATTCTTCTGCTTCTCTCGTTGGTTTATTATTTAGCTTCCTTCTTGGCCTTTTAACTATTCATCTGCTTATGAGGTTTTCTCGAAGAATTAATATCGGATGGTTTGTTACAATATTCGCGGTTTTAGTCTTGTTGTCTGTTATTCTCTAATTCCTTTGGTTGTTCGTAATTGACTGTTCCTCCCCTGCTTCCCATGAATTTGTTATATACCTCTTTAGGTTTTAGCACGTTTGTTCCTGTTATTAACGCCACCCCTAGATATAATGTCCATGCTGCATGGTATGCTCCTTTAATTACTTCTCTTGGCGTTACTCCCCTATCGATTATTGCTTCTTCTTGGCTTAATGGCATGAATGCTCTGTTTCTTCTTGGTTGGTGATAGAATATCCCTGCTATGGGTATCATCTCCTTTGTTGTCTCACCAATCTTTCTTA
>PFDC01000145.1:497-1054 GCA_002763035.1 Candidatus Pacearchaeota archaeon CG10_big_fil_rev_8_21_14_0_10_35_13
TGCTATGGGTATCATCTCCTTTGTTGTCTCACCAATCTTTCTTAGTAATCCTTCTTTCTTATTTCTCATAGTGGTTATCAATAATTACTTTTTTTAAATCTTCCGCAAGAAGTCTGCCATGCTTTAAGTTTGGGGGATGAATTGCGTTGAGTGCTCTATTAATCTAGTGAGCATTCAGGACTTGTTGTAGGTTGGACAATGATAATGGTTAAATTGAACAATAAATCTTATTCTTATAGCTAATGAGGCACTGTTAGGTTTCGCTGTCAGAGGATGTCGCAAAGGTTATTTGATTCTTGTCTTGGCTTTCATCTCGTCTCTTATTTGTTCATTAAACCTTTTATCCATTCCACTATCGAACCATTCTTTTCTTGCTCTTTCTTTGTCCTCTTCTATTCCTCTATCATAATCTGTTACTCCTGTAAGTGTTGTTCTTATTCCCTCGCATATCCTTCCCCATAGTCCTTTACTGGGCTTCTAATTTCGTTAAGTTAGTGGTTGGTCTTAATTGATTTGTAGTGTTTTTATTAAGATTATTTTAATTTTATTGTTGATAT
>PFDC01000064.1 GCA_002763035.1 Candidatus Pacearchaeota archaeon CG10_big_fil_rev_8_21_14_0_10_35_13
CGACAAATTGTAATAATAAACAAGTATTATTATAAGAAAACAAACCTGTACAAGTATTGTACAAGAACGCTCACTGGATTAGACACTTTATACGAAAGTTCGGTGGGGGCGTTTAAACTTATAACTATGGTGTTTAAAAAAATTGGGGAGTTTTAGTTAAGTTAATAAATATGCATTCCTGCCTGGTTTTATGAAAATATTTAATATTTTTAAGATAAACAAGGAGTAGTATATTTAGGCAGATTTAAATAATATTTCTTACTAACAAAATTATGGCAGATTATAAGGATACGTGGGGTTATGATAGAAATCATACAAATTCTGTGCATAGACATAGGGCTTATCATCATATTTATTTAAAGAATAGAAAGAAATATCCTTTGCCCTTTGAAGCTTATGAAGTTCATCATATTGATGGAGATAAGAATAACAATAGAATGGATAATCTTGCTATCTTAACTCCAGAACAGCACGATGAAGCCCACAGGATTATGGAAAAGGAAAATGCCTGTGCATCTTTATTTGGCTGTCTTCCTGAAGAATTAGAGGAAAAGTTTGCTGAGTTTCAAAAGAATTTTAATAAATCAAGGGAGAAAATAATAGATATTTTTCAGGTGGCTGTAAAAGAAAGAGAAGCAGAACTCCTTGAGGAAGAGAAAGGGGAGTTTATTAGATTTAGCAAAAAGAAAGGGTTTAGCAGAGGAGTGTCTGAAAAATATTGGGAAGATACGAGAGAAGATGAGATTAAAGAAGAACTTTCTCTTTCTATAGGGGATTATGATAAAATTTGGAAGGATATAAAAGAAGATTTTCAGGAAGATAAAATGATAAAAGAAAGAAATGAAAGAATTAAACAAAATATAAAAAAAGGTTTTAATAATCTTCTTAAAAAATTTAGGAAGAAATGAGAGATTTATTTGGTTTTGATAGTTTAGGCTGGAAGATTAAAAAAGATTAGTAATTCTGGTATAAAATACGAAATTATATAATACTAGCCGATATACTATGGAGGCTTATAGTAATATTATTTGGGTGTATTTTTTAAACCTTGCTATCATCCGTAAAACTTATTAATTTCATTAGTTATTGTTTTTTATGATTATGCCTTATAATTTCTTGCCTAAGAGGAAGTATGATTTTTGTGTGCGTATTTCCAAGGAGTTATTAGTGCCTCCTGGTAGTCCTTCTGATAGTGAGTTCAATTATGTTTTTAGGGTTAGTCTTAGTGGTGAAGAAACAGCAATTTTTTCTATTCCTGAAAGTAATGTTGTTAAAGAATTTTTTTGTTTGGATTTTGGTAGTCGTCTTGGTGTTGACGTTCACAAAAGTATTCCTTATGATGATTTGAGTTTCAGGGTTTTGAGGATTGGCAGTCGTGAAAGTGTTCCTGACGATCTGGTTACTCTGTTCCTTGATGGATTCCTTAAGGAGTTAAGAGTGAATAATTAGCAAAAGTATTTATACCTATTAACACTAATAATTCTACTCTTATAAGGGGGGTGATTGATAAAATGGCTGCAAAAAAGAAGGCTGCTAAGAAAACTACTAAGAAGAAGAGATTGTAATTAATTCTTAGTCTTCCGATCTTAATTGATCAATCATCTATTTCTCCCTTTTTTATTTCTGTCAACGACGGAAAAGATTCATCAATCATTTTTACAGTTATGATATTCAGGGTCTAACAATTTTATAGTTCTAGTATTAGTCTTATTGGTGCGTGGTCGCTTCCGGGAATATTTAGTATTATTTCACTTTCTTTTATGTGTTTCATTAGTTTATCACTAACAACAAAGTAGTCTATTCTCCATCCGATATTTCTTTCTCTTGCTTTGAATTTATAACTCCACCAGGTGTATGCTCCTTGCATTCCCGGATGTAGTTCTCTGAAGCTGTCTTTCAGTCCGTGTTTTAGTATTTGTGTAAAGCTTTCTCTTTCTTCGATCGTGAAGCCGGCGTTTTTTTCGTTGCTCTTAGGATTTCTTAAGTCTATTTCTTTATGTGCTACGTTGAAGTCTCCTGTTAGCACTACTGGTTTTCCTGTGTCTTTTTCCAACTTCTTTACAAACTTTAAGTATTCTTCGTTGAATCTTAGTTTGTATGGTAGTCTTCTTAGCTCGTGTTGTGAGTTTGGGAAATAAGCGTTTACCAGTATGAACTTTTCGTATTCTGCGGTTATTACTCTTCCTTCATCATCGAATTCTTCAATTCCCATTCCGTAAATTACTGCTAAAGGTTTTATTCTTGTGTAGAACATTACACCGCTATAACCTTTCTTTTTTGCCGGGTTCCAAAATTCTTCGTATCCCATGCCCCTTATTATGTCTGAGTTAGTGGCGTTTTCTGGGTTGCTCTTAACTTCTTGGAAACAGTAGATATCTGCGTCTTCTTTGGCCATGAATTCTAGTAGCCCATCGCGTATTGCAGAATTAACTCCGTTGATATTGAATGATACTATCTTTGTTTTCTTAATCATTATTGTCCTAATGATTCTTTACTTTTAAAGTTTAGGATTGTTAATTCTTCATAAAGTTTATAAATAACTTCTTGTTGATTATTTTATGGGTGGTAATAATGCTCTTTTTGTTAGTGGTAATGATAAGAATAACAAGTTTGTTACTAAAATAATTATTTTGGTTCTTGTTGTATTAGCAGTTATTTTTTTAGTTGGTGGTTTTTCTGGTGATAGTTCTGATGTTCTTCTTCCTGATGATGTTATTAAGCCTGACTTAGTGCAGGTATACTTTTTTTGGAGTGCTACTTGTTCTCATTGTTCTGATGAGAAGCCTTTTATTGAGGAATTAAAGGTTAAGTATGATAAGCTTCAAGTTCTTGATTATGAGATTCAGTTTTCTCCTGATAATAATGCTTTGTTTGAGTCATTCCTTAAGAAGTATGATGTTCCTGAACCTTGGGGTGTTCCTGCGGTGTTTGTTGGTGATGAGCATTTTATTGGTTATTCTGGCGCTATCGCTGTTGATATTGAGGATAAGGTTAAGGAAGAAATTGGTAATCTTGGTAATAATTAATTTCTTGTTTTTGACTAAGAAGTTGTGAGTTTCTTATTTAGTGATTATCTAAAAAATATTCTTATCTCTCTCTTACGGTCCTCGTAATAATCGCTAATTTTGTAAGCTACATCTCTTTTCTTGTGGTCTGGTCTTACAGGTATTACTTCTTCCTTATCCCTTATTGTGAGTATTCTTCTAAATAAACTTCTTTTTTTTACAAGGTATCCCTCAACTAGTATTACCCTTCTTTCATCACGCAGGTCTGTAGCATCGATTATTAGTACTCTCTCTTCTCCTTCGGAAGTTTCGCTAATACCTTCTAAGTTTATTATTTTCTCTGTTCCTTCTACAAATCCGTACTTCCTGCAGTAAGCTCTTAGTTTGTTATCTTTTTGTTTGTCCATTTCTCTCATTACCTTATAACCTTTACAGTAGAATAATCCTTAAA
>PFDC01000143.1 GCA_002763035.1 Candidatus Pacearchaeota archaeon CG10_big_fil_rev_8_21_14_0_10_35_13
TTCACATCTTCAGTGTGAAATAATTATTTATTCTATTAATGATGAGGTATTACTTATCACTCATTTTTGTTCTTAATACTCTAAGGTCTTGTCTTTGGGATAAAAGCTGAATGATAACAATTCTTAAGTTTAACAATACTGGTATCTGATAAACAACATTGTTTTGATGGAGTTATAAGTAATTGTTTAGGGGTTATTTGATAGATGTCCTAAGGTCTTGCCTCATAGGGCTTTACTATAATCTCTTTATTCCATTTTGGGTTAATACCCTGCAGCTTGCTGCGTACAAAATGGGATTAGAGATTTCCGTCATAGCCGAGCGTAATACCCCCTCAGCTTGCTGTTGGGATAGCGAAGGCTTAGGAAATCTCTTTATTGGATGTTGAGCAAGAATCAGTTGTTTCTTTTGGTATAATGGAAGGCTGGGCGTGGAAAACGTCATTTTATGAATAGTCTGTGGTTCTATTGGTTCTTCGTTGGTATCTTTTTTATACTTTTATCATTTCTAGTGCTTCTTTTTCCATGAAGTGTATGCTTTCTTCTGGTGCTGGTATTACGTAGCAGTAAGGATTTTTTACTTCTTTTTCTATTAGTTCTTCAATCATTCCGTAATACATTTTTTCTTCTTTAGTTCCCATTCTTGAGCATACTACTACTTTTTCATTAACTCCGTGTTTGTCGAAGCTTTCTTTTATTTGTCTTAGTGAGTCTTCAAATCCTAATCCTATGTCTATTAGTAGTAGTGTGTGTGATTTATTGTTTATGTTTTCCTTAATTATTTCCATGAAGCTATCTGGTTGGTGATTCTTTACAGTATTCCATGTTGGCATGCTTGTGGTCTTTCCGTACTTATATATTTGTAGTCCTATTGCTCCTACTGCGTCTTTTATGCTTGCGTTCTGTAATACTTTGTAAGGGATTTTTTCTTTAATACATTTTAGTATTAGTGAGTAGTGTGTTGTTGCGAATAGTGGGCTTCCGTAGACTAGTAGTGTTACTTCTTTCTTCTTTGCTTCTTCTAAGAATTTTTCTGATTCTACTGCTCCTCTGTCTAATGATAATAGTTTTTTTCCTATTGATTTCTCAAAGACTTTTAGGTCGTAAGGGTATTCTACGGTGTATGTTTCAATGTACACCTTTGATGATTTATTTATTACTTCAATTATTTCTTTAGTTAATGATTCTTCGTTTAATCCTAGTCCTGCTATGTAGAATGTCATACTCTGAGTAATAATCACAGGTTTTTAAATTAAATGTTTTTAGAATTTGTTACTTCAATAATTTTAGATTATTCTTAGTCCCTTATTGAAGTATTGTTTTACTACGCTTTGTAGTTCTTTCATTCTTGCTTTATTTCTTCCCATTAGTTCTGCTTTATTCTTCATTCCTGTAGTTGTAATTATCATTTCATCACCTGTTATTTCTAAGTTCTTAAATTCTGTTGGGTGGGTTATTGATAGTAGGAACCATTTGGCTTCTGATTCATCTCTTGGTAGTGCTATTACTTTAACTTTTCTTGGTAATAAGTCGCTTGCTTTTCTTACGTTCCTTCCGTTCTCTCCTACGGCTAATGACAATTTATTTCTTGGTACTGCAAATACTATCTTATTATTAAATATGAAGCAGTCTTTAACGTCTACCCTGCTTATCTTTCCGAATAGGTTAAGATATCTCATTAATACTTGGTCTATTACTCTTACCATTTTATTATTCTTTAATCACCTTCATCTCTTTCTAATTAGTTCTTTGTTTTTAAACGTTTGGTATTTTCTTTGTTCTCACCTAACGGTAAAAGTTTATATACTCCTTGGGTTATATTACTTTAAGAGGTTTAAGTGGTTGTCATGTTATCATCTATTGAGATTATTGCTTTGTTAGTAGTATTATTTAGTTTTATCAAATTATTATTCTTTATTAGTTCTAATGGTTGGTCACGTTTTGTTTCAGTAGTTTATTCTCATCCTAAAGTTACTTCTTTAATTTCTGTAGTTCTTATAATCATTGTCATGTATTATTTATTGTTTGAGCTTAGCATAGTTCAGATAATGGCTGTTCTTTCGTTATTCTTCTTATTATTCGTCATTGGTATTATCCCTTTTTCTAAGGAACTTCTTCCATCGTTCAAAAGAATCTTAGAAAGTAAGAATCTAATCAAGAAGTCTTGGTTAATAACAATTATTTGGTTAGTTCTTTCATTATGGGTCTTAGAAGTCTTATTCTTTTAATTTTTTTTTCTTTCAGGGAATTTTTTTCTTGATGCTTCTTCTTCTAGCATCTCATAGAGTTCTTCCTGCGGGTCAAGACCCTCTTGGATGGTTTTGCGCGTTTCCTCTTCCTTTTCTCTTCTTATTTTCTCTTTCATTTTATCAATTATATCTCTTGCTCCTGGGTTCTCTTTCTTAAGTAAATCATGAATTCTTTGATCTTCTGGTGATAGTTTATCTTTATAACTCGGTCCTCCGATTACTAGTGCTAAATTCCCTTTTTCACCATTCCAATAAACGGTTATTGTTCCCTTAACTTCGTCATAATTGAATAATGCTTTATTCTCAAGAGCTTTTTTATGAATGGTTCTGTAGTCTGCGACCCTCCCTCCGAGTCCAGAGATCATTGTTCTAATTCTATAGACTGTGTCTGTTATTCCTTCTATGAATTTTTCTGAGTATTTTGAGTCCTTCAAACATTCTGGTATGCTTTTAGGTTCATATTTTCTTCCTTCGTTCATAAAAATCATTGTTTTTTTCACTACTTAAGCATTATTGTGTTTTTATTTAATTATTCTGTAAATTTTCCTCATGTGGACGCCCTTCTTAGGGCTTCCTTGTCTTCTCTTGGCTCTTACTTTTTCAATTCCTATCTTTCTTCTTTCCATATCTTCATTATAATCTTCTGCTACTCTTGATTCTCTTAGTCTTCTTTCTTCTTCAATCCACATTTCTTCCCCTGGGTGTTGTGGTGATAATAATGCTAATAGGTTTCCTCCGTTCTTGCTTATTCTTATTAGTACTAACCCTTTTTCCTCATCATAATCATAAACTTCTGGGTGTTCTCTTACTATCCTCAACATTTCTTCGTAACTTCTCGCTACTCCACCGTTCCATTCTATGTCTTCAGGCAACCTTTCAAGGCTTATTCTTACTCCTTCTTTGTATCTTTCAAATAATGGTTCTCTATACCTGCTTTTTTTTAGCCATTCAGGGAAAACTCGTTCTTCGTCCATTGTATAACAGGTATTTTCATTCTTTTAAGCATTATTGTTTTCTTATTTAATTATTTTGTAAGTTTTTCTTCTGTGGTCATTCTTTTCTGGCCATTTTAACTTTCTATTTTTC
>PFDC01000022.1 GCA_002763035.1 Candidatus Pacearchaeota archaeon CG10_big_fil_rev_8_21_14_0_10_35_13
CAAGTGTGACCCTTGGACTCACAACAATCCTTATCAAGATTTACACTACACCAAGAAGGACAACAACCATCAGAAGAAGAACTACAACTAGTAGAAGAAGTACAACTCGAACCAGTACCAAGACTGGAATAACAACCCTTACCACTAACCCATATGTAACCCTTGGACTCACAACAATCAATATCAGAACCAGCAGAACACCAAGAAGGACAACAACCATCACTTGAACCACCCCCACACTCAGTTAAAGAACCACATGAAGAACCATTACCCAAGTTCTCCTTGTAGTAACACTTGCCAATGAAGACATCCCTACCATTATCCCACCCCATACCAGAATTTTGACAACAATCAATATCAGCCTGCACACCACACCAGATGGGACAACAACCATCAGAAGAAGAACTACAACTCGTGGTCTTGGTGCAGGAAGAACCGGTACCAAGATTCTTAGAATCAAAACAGCCATAAGAACCAGTAGCCCTACCAATGAAAGCAGTACTACCATAAATCTTAATGCAACAATCAAGATCAACAGCCGCTGAACAGCTTGAAGGACAAACACCATTGCTAACAAAGGAATTACAACCAAAAGAATCACTAGAAGAATTAGTAGAAGAATTAGTAGAAGAATTAGTAGAAGAATTAGTATTATTAGAAAAACTATTTGATGAAGAAAGATTAGAGTAATTGTTAGAATTAACTGGGTCGTTGCCAGCCGTAACGTTCGCAGAAATGTTTTCAGGGGTAGTCTCTGAAGGAATAATGTTTTCAGGAGTGTCATCGAAAGCGACCTCCGAAACTTCATTAAGGTCCAAGTTTAGCGGAAGTTCAGAATTAATAACTTTCTCCTTAACTTCTTCAAGTTTTTCATTAATCTCAGAAGACTTAGAATTACCGGAAGAAACTTCAGTAACAGACTCGTAGGAACCAAGAGAATTATCACTCCGAGGACTAGTCAAGTCGTTAATTATAACGATATGAGCCGCAGTGATAATACCTACCTCCTGCTCTAACTGAGAAGTTTTCATTCCAGAATCCTTCATTGAAGCTAGGCCATTACCCATGCGATTAATAAGATCCTCATAGTTACCTATAGAAACATCGAGGTACTCTTTGCTGGCATTCATTAAGGAAAGAGCACGAATCTCACTAATTCTCCTGCTGCTAAGTAAAAGTTCGTACTGAATCTTCTTTTCTATATTAAGACCAAGATAAAAAAGTTTTATGTTCTCAAAAAACCTTTTGGTGCCATACCGGAACTCGCTAGTCGGAAGAACGATGTTGCTTCCAGAATCAGAACCTAAATCCTGAACAGCCATCACAGTAATCTTGAATAATTCATTATTACTGCTAATACGATCCTGAGCACTGACAAGACTCAAGAACAAAAAAGACATTAAAAAAAAGAGAAGTATTGTAAGGAGAACCTTTTTGTTCATAGGGCAAACAAAGATCACAAGTATAAAAACCTTGCTGTGAAAACAACTAAAAAGAACCCCCCAAGAGAAAGATAACGATTTATTGAACACAGGTTCATCATTTGAGAAGCAAGAATAACACTATGAGAGAAAAAGAAAATTAAGCGGTATCTCTGAAACATTCAGGAATATGAATTGCGAGAGTGCCTAACTCTTCTTGAAGTTTCTTCCAACAATCAAAAATCCACTTCTTCTTACCACCCTCACGAAGATCAAGACTTAATAAGTTATCACCTGGAACAACAATAGCAGTAGTAGTATAATAATCATCATCAGTAAATCTCTCAGCATCAGTATTCTCCTTAACAGAAGACATACGCTTCTCAAACAGACCACGAAGCTTACCCTTGACCTCAAGGGGATGATTACTAAAACTATCCCTAGTAAGGACCTCAATCCCAGGATTAACGATTACAGGATCACTACCAAGATCCTTAATTCGATAAAAAAGAAAGAACTCTTCCTTAGAAACATTATAAGAACTACCCAGGAGAGTGTTTTTAAGAGACTTACGAAGACCATACAACTCAAGACCTAAGAGTTCACCAAGAAAATCATAAGCAAGAGCAGAAACCGCATAATCCTTCCTCGCATCAAGAACGGAAGCATAACTACAAATCTTGAACCGACCATTAATCTCACTAAGGAATGAAGGAACATCACGGAACTTCTCAGGAGAAGTATTAAGGCTACACTGACCATGAAGACATGAACCAATAAAACTACCACTAATAAACTCAAGATTAGGGATGATAGTAACCTCATCACGAGGAGACTGATTAAGACTTAAAGAAAGACCATCCCTACGATTATGCTTTTTGTTCATGAAATAATTAAGTAAGGAGAATATAAAAATCTTGAGTAAAGAATAAAGGGCTATATTCACTATAGAGTAGTTATAAGGTCGAAAGGTTTATAAGGATACTATAAAGAAAACCAACCGTTTATGGAATGAACTAGATAAAAGAAAGAATAATAAAAAACTTAACAGACAAGTAATAGCAGAAATTATTGAAGCAGACTATAATCCTGCAAGGGGCACACACAGGAAGACTGAAGAAAAACTTGGTGGACTGCGAGGATTATTTAAGAGAAAAAAGACAGAAGCTAATGAAAAAACAAAATTCTGGGAAATGTTCAAAACTAATTATGATAAGAAGGTGGATGACGAAGCCAGGAATAAGGCTGAATGTCTGAAAGAGAACTATGACAGAGGTAAAAGAACAACAGAAAGGAATACAAGCCATGAAGAGACAGACAGGCTCATGGAAGAAGCTAATAGAGTGATAGAAGAAGCAAAAAGAAAAGAAGCCTCAGAAAAGAAGGAAGAACTATCAACAATAGCAAGATATGTAGGGGTCTTAGCGGAAAGAGGAGTTAGAGAAACAGAACAGAAAACACCAAAGAGTGATGAAAAAATAACACCACCATACGAAGAAAAAAACAATCCAATCAGTGAAGAAATAATATTAGATACACGACCAACAGCAGGTCCTAGAAAAAAATTCCAAGATGCTGAGAGGAGGAAGCCCAGTAAAGGACTATGGGGAAGGATATGCGAGGGAATAAGAACAACACTTACAGGAGTAACAGATTATGATAGAGAAATAGAAGGGGACAAAGAAAGAGCAAGAAAAGAATGGTTCGATAGTGGAATGGATAAAAGGTTTAATGAACAAATAAGAGATGAGATGAAAGCCAAGACAAGAATCAGATAAACTTTGTGACATCCTCTGACAGCGAAACCTAACAGTGCCTCATTAGCTATAAGAATAAGATGTATTGTTCAACTTAACCATTATCATTGTCCAACCTACAACAAGTCCTGAATGCTCACTAGATTAATAGAGCAAACAATAATAAATACTAATAATTATTAATACTATCATGGTAAGAATAAATATAATTAATCCTAAGAGGTTAACAGACCAACACCTAATAGCAGAATATAACGAGATACTAATGTTAATAGCATACATAAAGAAGTACCCGTTAAAAGAAGGAGAGATACCAGAAGAATACTGCCTAGGAAGAGGACACATGAAATTCTTCAAGAACAAAGTAGGATACTTGAAAGGGAGACATGAAACAATAAGCAAAGAAATGAGGAACCGAGGATTCAAAACTAATAAGAAAGTAGTAACTAAAGGAATAAGCAAGAAAGCGATGAATAAATGGAAACCTACAATTAAGGACAAAGAAATAATAATTAAGAGAATAACTGAGAAGATAATGAAGAAGCCAGAATGGTACAAGTATTACGGGAAGAAGAGAGATTTAAAGAATTTTTTAAAAGAACTAACAAATAATGACTAAAGAACGATAAAGCTTAAAAATGTTAATTATTGATAACCACTATGAGAAATAAGAAAGAAGAATTACTAAGAAAGATTGGTGAGACAACAAAGGAGATGATACCCATAGCAGGGATATTCTATCACCAACCAAGA
>PFDC01000002.1:0-8370 GCA_002763035.1 Candidatus Pacearchaeota archaeon CG10_big_fil_rev_8_21_14_0_10_35_13
AAACTTTTACTTAGAAAGCTTAACAGCGGTACCATAAGCAAGCATCTCAGCAGCACCATTCATAACATTAGAAGTCATAAAACGAACATTAATAACAGCATCAGCTTTTAATGAAATAGCATCATTAATCATACGATTAAAAGCTTCTTCCCTAGCCTGAGTAAGCATTTCAGTATAAGACCTTATTTCTCCGCCAACAAGGTTCTTAAAAGCTGCACCGATATCGCGACCAATATTCCTAGAACGAACAGTATTACCACGAACTATACCAAGGATTTTAGAAACCTTCATTCCAGGAATTGATTCAGTAGTTGAAGTAATAATAGTTTTCATAAAAGCAGGAAGTAACAAGGGTATTTATTACTTTTCATCAAGGCGTTTCTCAACCTTTGACTCATCATCACGAAAAACAATCAGCAAGATACCAACAAGAACCATAATTGTTGAAGTAATAAACATTAAAGGAAGAAAGATTAGTAGTAAGACACCGATAACCATTAAGATAACACCAAAAAATACTTTTAAGTTAACCATAAAAATAATAATTAAGAAGGATTAATAAGCTTAACTGATGATAAGACTTATTAATAGAGAAAAGATTAAGGATACAATGGAATACAAAACAAGATATGCTAATAAGAAAGATGATAAAAATCTAAAAGACTTCTGGGAAGAAGGAAAAAAGAAAGGATTCTTCAAATATAACGGAGATAATAAGATATTGAGTGAATCATGGAATAATAAGAATAATAGTTATATGATAATAGCAATAAATGATAAAAGAAAGATTATAGGACTATGTGTAGTCATAGGGAGAGAAGAAGGGAGGATGAAACACCGAGTAGAACTAGGATGGCTAGTACACCCAGACCACGCAAGAAAAGGAATAGCAACAAGAATGTTAAAGGAAGTCATTAGAAGAATAAAGAAAGATAAAATAAAGAGAGCAGAAGCAGAAATAGCAATAAAAAATACTGCAAGCATTAAACTAGTAAAAAAATTTGGTTTCATAAAAGAAAGTAAGAGAGAAAAAGGACTAACACTAGACAATGGAAAATATATTGATACTTACCTATACAAAAAAATATTTTAATTTATAGCTTTAGAACTTTCGAAAAATTTTATTGCGTCACGCAACTCAGTACGAGTCTCAGCGTAGAGAGTAATTAAGGGTTCACCCTTCTTAACCTTATCACCAAGATGCTTATGAAGAATAATACCAGCACTCTTATTAACAGGACAACCAGCAGCAATAGCAGTATGATTCAAAGACTTAATATTAACACTCTTAACAGTGAATGACTTGGAAGCACGGAAGACTTTAGAAAACTTTCCAGGATGAAGTTTAGCAAAGTTCTTAACGCTACCACCCTGAGCCTTAATAATCTCAACAAACTTCTTATAAGCCTTACCAGAATTAAGCAACTCCTCAGCGATAGACTTACCATGATTCTTAGGAACAATACCAGAAAGTTCTAATAACTCACCAGCAAATAATAAAGACTTATCGCGAATAAGAAAACCATCATCCTCGCATTTCAAGACTTTGATTACGTCAATCATCTCAAGAACAGGACCAATACCAACGCCACGAGGCTCATTAGCATGATCAAGAACACACTTAATAGTAATACCAAGCTCCCCACCAATAAACTCAAACTTCCTCTTAAGAATTTTAGCCTTAGGAAGACTGACCTTGGCATTATCACCATAAGGGATATCAATAATTAAGAATTTTGCGCCAACAGCAAGCTTTTTTGCAAGAATACTAGCAAGGAGTTGAGGCTCAGGATCAACACTTAATAATTTCTCTACCTGAATAAGTTTATCATCAGCAGGAGCAAAACCCAGAGTACCACCCCAAACAAAACAAGCATTAGTCTTACGAATAATCCTCCGGAGTTCACGAGGACTAAAAGAAACATTACAAACAGTCTCTATAGAATCAGCAGTACCTGAAGGACTAGTAATAGCACGAGAAGAAGTCTTAGGCATGGTAAGACCAGCAGCAGCACATATAGAAACAACTACAGGAGTAATACGACCAGAAACACCACCAATACTATGCTTATCAACAACTAATTTATTCTTAAGATTAAGCTTCTTACCTGTATTAACCATAGCCTTAGTAAGATCAGTAGTTTCACGAAGAGACATACCACACTCATAAACTGAAGAAACAAAATAAGCAATTTCAGCCTCACTAAGAGCATTAGTAGCAATATCATGAATTATCAATTCTAACTCCTTACGACTAAGAACCTTACACTGAAGCTTCTTATGAATTAATTCAATACTCTCAGGACGAGGAGCAAGCGAGACGGAAACATCAACACCACCCTTAACACCCAAGACTTTAGAGACCTCATAAGAAAGAGCAATTTCATTCTTACTAACAAGACCCCCAATTATTTCAAGAACCGCAACACACACCTTAGAACCATGACGAATAGTAACCTCATCATTAACACTCAAAGAAAGTTTAACAGCAGTAGCATCATTAATAATCGCCACCGGATGACCAGCATTCCAACCAAGATTCTTAACGCGTAATACCATAAACACCTCTATAATACAAGAAAGCACTTCTTTAGTATTTATATGTTGTTGTGAGAATGAGGGAACTATGCAAACCAAGAATTACATTAAGAGATAAAATCAATCAAATAACACCACCAATAATAGAATGATTAAGAGAATAAACTACTAAGTTCCTTCTTCTTATAAGCCTCAAGGATCATTAATACATAAGCAAGTATTAAAGGACCAAGAAGTAAACCAAGGAAGCCGAAGACATACAAACCCCCAAGCATACCAATAAGAGCTATTACTGAATGCATCTTACCACCCTTAGAAACAAAGTAAGAACGAATAAGACTCTCAAGGAAGAAAGTAGTAAGCAAAGAATAAACAGCTAAACCAATACCAGAACTAACATGACCAGTAGCCAATAAGAAAGCAACTACAGGAATCCAAACAGTCCAAACACCAATAACAGGGATAATACCAGCAAAAGCCGCAAGAATAGTAAGAAGTAAAGCGTTAGGAACATTAAACACGAAGAAACCGATACCCATGACCGCACCAAGGATTAAACCAACAAAGAAAGAACCATAAATCACAGAATTAGTAATACTCTTAAAATCAACAAGTAACCGATCTTCAGCACTCTTAGAAAAAGGAGAAATACTAGTAACGTAAGCACGAAGTTTTGAAGAATCCCTCATCGAATAAAACATCGTGAATAAAACAATAAGCATCTGAAGAAGGAAGTTAGGAATATTAAGTAAGGAATTAGAAAAGCTAGTACTCACGAAAGAAGCAAGCTTAGTAACAAAACCAGAAATAACACTAGAAAAATTAGAATAAAAAGCATCACTAAGAGTATCCTGAGGGAAAATATCCCTAACGAAGGACACCATATTAACCTTCTGAGTATACAAATAAACCTCAAAAATCTGCTTGAACATTATAGGAAGCAAGAACCACAAAGGTAAGAAGATGATAAGAAATACTAAAGCAATAATAACTAAAGAAGAAGTATTCTTTTCCTTAACAACAGAATAAACTTTCTTATAAAGAGGAAAGAAAACATAAGCCAATAATAAACCAAAGATAACAGCGAGGATTATCGGACGAATAATGAATACTGCTGAGATGAAGAGTACAGCTATAATAACAAAAGCAGAAAGTTTAGAAAAATTAATCTCGGAAGTCATACTGAAGAAAAAGGACGGAAGAATTTATAAATGTTCTTATATAATAGTAAGAATGCAAAGCACAATAAAGAAGGTGTTCGTCGGAGTAAATGATGAAGAAGTGCATAGAGAATTCATCAAATTCAGCAGAGGGATCTTCGAAAGCAGATATTTACTGATCGGGAAGAAAATGAAAAACGGAAAAGAATGGAATATTAAGACCAGCGCAGAATACGCAAGCTACCTGGTAAAAAAAGGTTTAGAAAAAGTTCGTGGTGAAACAAAAATAATAATTACAGGAGTGATAGTAACCACACAAAACATCAAAGAAAGCCTAGGAATACCTTACGAGAAAATAAAACAGTTCGCAGGAGTAAAACAAGCAATAATCAATACAGAAGTAAGTGTTGGAGAACTACTAAAAGTAATGGAAGAAATGCCTAAAGCATTCTTTGGATTATCATACAAAGTTCCAGGATACCAATTAAAGATTAAAGCAAAAGCACCAAAGAGCGGAAAACCAAAAACAAAAGCCGGTGATGAGGAACCAAAAGCAGACTTCTGCACACTAAAAACAGATAATAAAGAAGTAATAGAAGATTTATTCTTTGATTACCCAAAATTTGATGAGATAAGCGTGAATCACACAATAAACATCAAAGAAATAAGCGTCCCTAAAGGAATAACGGACCCTGTAGAACTTAGAGAAAAAGCAATAAGAAAAGGAACAATCACAAGAAACCTAAGCGTAGACGGACAAGTATACAAAGAAGAAAAAACCTTAGAAGCATAAGCTTTATAAACCTACTTTTTATGAGTTATATTGTAGAATCTAGTTGTGAAAACTGTTATTAGTATCAACTATACTAATAAAAAATAATAGGTAAGAACTAATCCTAAAGGTTGAATAATTAGTCACGAGTACAAAAATGCCAAAATTAAGCAGACCAAGACACGGAAGCCTACAATTCAAGAGAAAGAGAGCAGCAAAGATGCTACCTAGAGTAAACTGGGAAGCAATAAGCAAAAAGAATACTGAAGGGGCAGGAAGTAAAGGGCTAATGGGAGTAATAGGATACAAAGTAGGAATGACCACAGTAATAGCAAGAGACTCAACACCAAATTCTATGACTAAAGAAAAAAAGATAGCTATCCCAGCAACAATAATAGAAGTACCAGCAATGAAGATACTATCAGTAAGACTATACAAGTACGGAACAGTAAAAAAAGAAATAATGAATGAGAACCTTGATAAAGAACTAAAGAAAAAAATAAAGCTAAGTAAGAAAAAGACAGACATAAAAAAAGAGATGGAAGTAATAGAAAAAGAGTTAGGAAATTACGACGATATGAGAATAATAGTATACTCAATAGTAAAGAAAACAGGAATAAAGAGAAAACCAGATGTAATAGAAGTAGGGATAAACGGAACAATGGAAGAAAAATTAGGATATGTAAAGGAGAAGTTAGGGAAAGAAATAATCATGAGTGAAGTAATGAAAGACTATGAATTAGTAGACGTAAAAGGATTATCAAGAGGAAAAGGACTAGTAGGACCAGTAAAAAGGTATGGGTTGAACCTAAAATCACACAAGTCAGAAAAAGGAGTAAGAAGACCAGGAAGCCTAGCACCATGGCACCCAGCAAGAACAACTTATATGTCACCACAAGCAGGACAATTAGGAATGTTCACAAAAACAACATATAACGTAAAAATATTAACCTTAGGAAAAATAAGCGAACTTGAAAAAGTAAACCGGAATGAAGGAATAAAGAATTATGGTATGATAAGAACAGAATACTTAATAGTCAGAGGGAGCATACAAGGACCAGCCAAAAGAGCACTAATAGTAACAACCCCACTAAGAATAACAAAGAAACAAGCAAAGAAAAAATTTGAGGTAGTAGAAATACAATAATTAATGTGAAAGCAAAGATAATAGGAAAGAACAACCAAGAAAAAAGCATGGAATTACCAGCATTCTTCAATGAGAAAATAAGAAATGACCTAGCACAAAGACTACTAGAAGTAAAGAGATTTGAAGAAATGCAACCAAGAGGAGCAGATGTAATGGCAGGAAAAATGCATTCTGCATCAGGAATAATAAGTCATCGTAGAAGAAAATGGAAAACCGCATATGGACATGGAATATCAAGAGTACCAAGAAAAATATTCTGGAGAAGAGGAACACAATTCTACTGGGTAGGAGCATTCGTATCAAATACCAGAGGTGGAAGAAGACCACATGCACCGTTGGTAGAACACTTCATGACCACAAAGAAAGTTAACAAGAAAGAAATGATTATAGCACTAAAAAGCGCATTTGCATCAACAGCAAATAATGAGATGATAAAAGAAAGATACCAAACACTAAAGGATAAAGAAATAAAAAATATGCCAATAGTAATCAGCGAAGAAGTACTAAGCATGAAGACTAAAGAATTCTTAGGATTCCTTAAAGAAAACATGAAAGGAATGGAAGAACTAATAAGCAAGAACAAAAAAGTAAGAGCAGGAAGAGGAAAATTAAGAAATAGAAAATACAAGAAGAGCGCAGGAGTATTATTAATCATAGGAAGAGAAGAAGAAAAGAAAATTAGTGGAATGGACGTAAGAAATATTAACACTATAAGAATACAGGACTTAATGCCACTAGGAAGAATGACAATATACACAGAAAAAGCCTTAAAGGAACTCTCGGAGGTAATAGGATGAAAAACATAGGGATACTATTCAAACCAGTAACAACAGAAAAAGCAGTAAAGCTTATAGAAACAGAAAATACCCTGTTATTCATTGTTGATGGAAGAAAAACTAAGAAGGATATAACAAGGGAATTTGAAGAATTATTCAAAGTAAAAATTGTAAGTGTTAATACAATGAATAAGAAAAATAAGAAGTATGCCTATATAAGACTAAAGAATGAAAGTCCAGCAATAGACATAGCAACAAAACTGGGGATGATCTAAGAATATGGGAAAAAGAATAATACAACAAGCAAGAGGGCATGGAAGCCTAACATACAGAGCGAGAAGCAAAGCATTCGTGTACAGACTAGGATACCCACCAAGAGGGATAGAAGGAACAGGAGAAATAATCAAATTAATACACTCAAGAGCACATAATGCACCAATAGCAAAAATAATACTCAAAAGAAAAGACGGCAAGAAAAAAGAGATATTTTACATACCAGCATTTGAAAAAGCATACGTTGGACAGAAGATAATCATAGGAGAAGAAGCACCAGCAGAAATAGGAAATATTGTGAGAGTTAGAGATTTAGAAATAGGAACAAAAATATATAATATCGAAAACCGCCCAGGAGACGGAGGAAAGATGGTAAGAGCAGGAGGAACGTACGCAGTGATAAGCAAGAGGTTCAGCAAGAGAATATTCATAAAAACCCCAAGTAAGAGAGAGATAGAAATAAAACCTGAATGCAGAGCACAGATAGGAGTAGTCGCAGGAAGCGGAAGAAAAGAAAAACCAACAATGAAAGCAGGAAAGAAATACCATATTAAGAAAACTAAGAATAAGCTGTGGCCTAGAACATCAGCAGTAAAAATGAACGTAATAGACCACCCATTTGGTAGTGGAAGAGGTAAGAGAGTAACACACGGACAGAAAGGAAAGATAGCAAAGAGAAACGCACCAGCAGGTGCAAGAGTAGGACTAATAAGACCTAGAAGAACAGGGAGGAAGAAGAGATAATGATAGAACCAACGAAGAAAGAATACACTTATAGAGGAAAAGGAATAGAAGAATTAAAGAAGATGGGAACTAGAGAATTCGCAGTCTACTTACCATCAAGAGAAAGAAGAACAGTACTTAGACACTTCGATGTTATAGAAGAATTCATAAAGAAATGTGTGAAGAAGACAGAAAGAGGAAGACCAATAAAGACTCACTCAAGAGAAATAGTAATTGTTCCAGGAATGATAGGATTCACAGTAATGATACATTCAGGGAAGGAATTTTTAAAGATAAAAATTACTGAAGAAATGCTTGGACACCGACTAGGAGAATTCGCACCAACAAGAAAGAAAGTATCACATGGATCAGCAGGAATAGGAGCGACAAGGGGATCAGCATCAAGATCAGTGAAATAAGGAGAAAAATGACAGAAGAAAAAATAAAAAAACAAACGGAAGAAGAAAAGAAAGAAAAAAATGAAGAAGTAGCTAAAGAAGAAAAAGCCACTGAAAAGACCGAAGAAAAGAAAACAGAAGAGAAAAAGAAAGAAGAACCAAGAGTGAAGAAAGAAGAAGCACATGTGAACATCAGAGGATTACCAGTATCAAAAAAACATTCAATGGCAATCTGTAAACACATTAAAGGAATGAGCCTAGAAAGAGCAATAGAAGAATTAGAAAAGGTAATGACTAAGAGTAAACCATTACCAATGAGAGGGGAAATACCTCACAGAAAAGGAAGAATTATGTCAGGAAGATACCCAATGAATGCCTCTAAAGAAATGATTAAGGTACTAAAATCATTAATAGGAAACTCAAACGTTAACGGAATAGAAGACCCAGTAATAGTAATAGCATCAGCATCACACTCTTCGAGAAGCCTAAGAAGAGGAGGCAGTAAAAAGCTTAAAAGGACGAATGTTCACATAGAAGTAAAAGAAAGAAAGAAGAAAAATAAAAACCAGGAGAAGAAAAAATA
>PFDC01000002.1:8502-14912 GCA_002763035.1 Candidatus Pacearchaeota archaeon CG10_big_fil_rev_8_21_14_0_10_35_13
AGAACTAACAGAACTACTAAAGAGAAAATTCAAGCTAGAAAACCCACATATAGAAATAGCAGAAATAAATAACCCAGACTTTGACTCAAGAACAGTTGCAGACGACATAGCACTATCATTAGAAAGATTTGGAAATTTAAGATTTAAAGCAATAGCTTATAGAAGCCTACAAAGAATAATGAGGGCAGGAGCACTAGGAGCAGAAATAAGCATAAGCGGAAAACTACCAGGAGAAAGAGCCAAAACATGGAGATTCGCACAAGGATACTTAAAGAAAACTGGAGACACAGCAAGAATGGTAAGCAGATCACAAGCAAGAGCAATTACGAAAACAGGAATGATAGGAATAAAAGTAAGCATACTACCAAAAGGAATAAAATTATTAGATAGAGTAGACATGAGCGATGAATTAAAGAACAAAATAAAAAGTCAAGCATTATTAATGGAGGAAAAGAATGGCAGTAATAAAGAATAAGGAAGTAATAAAGATGAACAATGATGAAAAGAAGAAGAAGTTAGAAGAATTGAAAATGGAATTAATAAAGAAGAATGTTCACGCGAATAAGTCAGGGAAAATAAGAACTAAGGAAATAAAGAAAGCAATAGCAAGAATACTCACCAGCATGAATAGTCCAAATAAAATGAAACTTACAAATAAATAAAATGGACATATGTCCAAAATGTGGCCTGCCAAAACAGGCATGTGTTTGTGAGGAAATAGCGAAGAGTGAACAGAGAATTACTATCGAACTAGTGAAGAGAAGGTTCGGGAAGTACACGACGTTAATCAAAGGATTAGGAAGCGAGATTAATGTTAAGGAAACAGCAAAAGAACTTAAGAATGAACTTGCATGTGGAGGAACAGTTAAGGAAGGAGTTATAGAACTGCAAGGAAATCATAAGTCAAAAGCAAAGCAAGCATTAATGAAGGCAGGATTCCCAGAGAATTCAATAATCACAACCTAAAGAAGGAAAAAAAATGAAAAAAACAAAAAACCACGAAGAAAAGAAAGAAGTTAGCTGTGCGGATAAAAAATGTCCGATACATGGAACTTTATCAGCAAGAGGAAGAACTTTCGAAGGAAGAATAACAAAGAAGTTTGAAGGAAGAATAGTCATAGAGTTTGAAAGACCATTAAAAATAAGGAAGTATGATCGTTACGCTAAAGATAAAAGCAGAATACATTCACACTTACCAAAGTGCATGCAAGAAGAAGTAAAAGTCGGAGACTTAGTAAAAGTTAAGGAATGCAGACCACTAAGTAAGATAATACATTCAGTATTAATAAAGAAAATAAAGGAAGGAATACAATGAAAGCAATAGGAGCAAAAGTAACCAGAGGATTGAACATAGGAAGCATAGTGATAGCAAGCGATAATAGCGGAGCAAGAATAGTAAGAATCACCGGAGTAAAGAGAGGGAAAACTACAAAAGGAAGACAACAATCAGCGAAAGTCGGAGACTTAGTAAAAGTTAGCGTAAGAAAAGGACTACCAAAGATGAAAGGAGAAGTATTCCCAGCGATAATAATAAGACAGAAAAAGCCTTACTTAAGAAAGACCGGAGAAAGAATATGCTTCACAGACAATGCAGTAGCACTATTAAAGGACGATAAAGGAAACCCTAAAGGAACACAAATAAAGGGAGCAGTCGCCAGAGAAATACTTGAAAGATGGAAGGAGGTAGCGAAGATAGCACAGTTCGTATTATAAAAAAATGAAAAAGAAATTTTCAAAATCATGGAAGTCAAGCACACAAACAAGAAAGAAAAGAAAATACCAAGCAAATGCCCCGCTACACTTAAGACATCAAATGATGAAAGCAAACTTAAGCAAGGAACTAAGAAAAAAGTACGGAATGAGAAGCATACCAGTAAGAAAAGGAGACACCGTAAAAATAATGGTAGGAAAGAATAAAAAGAAAACAGGAAAAGTAAAAACTGTGGACAAGAAAACAATGGTAATAACAATAGAAAAGATTCAAAATCAGAAGAAGGATGGAACAAAGATTGATGTAAAATTCAACCCATCAAACTTACAAATAACAGAAATGAATGCCGAAGATAAAAGAAGAATTAGAATAAAGAAAGAGAACAAGGAGGAAAAGAAAGATGCACCTAAAAAGAAATAGTACACCAAAATCATGGCCTGTGGCAAGAAAAGGAACCAAGTACATAGTTAAACCACTTGGAGGAATAAAGAACGCAGTACCATTACTTATAGTTCTGAGAGAAATGAATAATTTCGGAAGTAATAGAAGAGAAGTAAAGAAGATACTAGAAAAAGGACTAGTAAGAATTAACGATAAAAAAGTTAAGGAAGAGAAAGCCTCTATAACGCTCAACGATACAGTGAGCGTTGAAGGAGCAGGAACATTCAGGGTCACATACACAGAAAAAGGAAAATACTCACTTGAAGAGATAAAGAAAACAGAAATCGGAGAAAAGATAAGCAAAGTAATAAATAAGAGAAAAGTAAAGAAAGGACTAATACAAGTATCATTTGTAGACGGAAGAAACCTGATAACTAAAGAAAAAATAAATGTTGGAGACTCAGCATTAATAGATACAAGAGAGAAGAAAATAAAGAAAGTTATAGAGATAAAGAAAGGAGTAGGAATAATAGTAATATCAGGAAAACACCTAGGAAAGAAAGGAATAGTTAAAGAAATGATTGAAGGAATAGCATTAGTAGAATTCAAGAATAAAGAAATCAAACTTAAAACTGAGGATATAATGGCAATATGAGTGAAATAAAAGAAAATATTATGAGAACACCAAAAATCGAGAAAGTGATCTTATCAGCAGGAGCAAACGGGGACGCCTTGGACAAAGCAGTGAAACTACTAGAAATAATTAGTAAGAGAAAAGTTATAAAAACTAAAGGAAGAAAGAGAATACCA
Organism: Candidatus Pacearchaeota archaeon CG10_big_fil_rev_8_21_14_0_10_35_13; assembly: GCA_002763035.1. Classification (GTDB taxonomy): domain Archaea; phylum Nanobdellota; class Nanobdellia; order Pacearchaeales; family GW2011-AR1; genus PFDC01. Next base: position 11,405 of record PFDC01000002.1, read on the forward strand.
ACATGGGGAGTAAGACCCGGACTTGAAATAGGATGCAAAGTAACACTAAGAGGCAAGGAAGCAATAGAAATGCTTAAAAGAGCACTAGTAGCTGTTGATAAGGAAATAAAGAAGAAACAGATAGCACCAAACCACTTCTCATTTGGAGTACCAGAATATATCGAAATGCCAGGAGTAGAATACCAGAGAGATATAGGAATAATAGGATTTAATGTAACAGTAGACTTTATAAGAAAAGGAGTAAGAGTAAAAAGAAGAAAAATGAAAGAAGGAAAACTCCCAGGAAAACAAGCAGTAACAACCGAAGAAATAATAAAATATTTAGAAGAAAATTTTGGGGTAATAATAAAGTAAAATGGGAGCAAGTAGCTGGAAAAAAACACTGAAACAACTAAGAAACAAGCCAGTAGTTAGAGCAAAGTACGAAAAACATAATAAACCAAAAGAAAGAAAATTTGGGGCCGCAGTTAGAAGATGTGAAGTTTGCGAAAGAATAGGAGGACACATCTCAAGCTACGGACTGCACCTATGCAGACACTGCTTCAGAGAAACAGCAGAGAAAATAGGATTTAAAAAATACCAATAAAAAAATGTCACAAGATATAATATCAGACGCGTTAAGCAAGATAATGAATGGGAAGAGAGCCAAAAAGAAATATGTTGAAATAAACATTAAGTCAAAGTTACTGATAAGCATACTAGAACTAGCAAAAGAAGAAGGATTCATAGAAACATTTGAAGTAGAAGGAAGAAAAGTAAAGATAAAAATTGGAGACTTAAACGAATGTAAAGCAATAAAACCAAGATACTTCGTTGATAAAGAAAACATTGAAAGGTTCATAAGAAGATACCTACCAGCAAGAGATTACGGAATGATACTAGTAACAACCAATAAAGGATTAATGAAGCACACAGAAGCAATAGAAAAAAATATTGGAGGAGCGCTCGTAGCGTATTTCTACTAAAATGGTAAAACCAAAGAAGAATGACGAATTGAAGAGAATTATAGAACTCCCAGAAGGAATAGAAGCAAGAGTTGAAGGGAAAGAAATAATTATGAAAACAGGAGAAGCACAGATAAAAAGAAAAATAGACGTAGTAGAAATAAAAATTGAAGGAAAGAATATAGTGATAAGTGCTCAAAGAACAACAAAGAAAGAAAGAAAGATGATAAGCACTTACACAGCTCACATAAGAAACATGATAAAAGGACTAAAAGAAAAGTACCTCTACAAACTAAAAGTCTGCAACGTACATTTTCCGATGACAGTAAGTGTTGATAAAGCAAAGAATGAGCTTATAGTAAAGAACTTCCTAGGAGAAAAACAACAAAGAAAAGCAAAAATTCTAGAAGGAGTAGAAGTGAAAGTTGAAGGGGCAGTAATAACAGTGGAATCACACGATAAAGAGAAAGCAGGGCAAACAGCAGCTAACTTTGAGAAAGCAACAAAAGTAAGACTTAGAGACAGAAGAATATTCCAAGACGGAATATTCCTTACAGAAAAGCCAGGAGTAATAATATGAGAACCTTCAAGAGAGAAAGCTGGAATAAGTATAAGAGACTAGGAAAAGGAGCTAAGAAGAAGATTACCTGGAGAAAAGCTAGAGGAAGACATAATAAGATCAGAGAAAATATTAAAGGACATCAGAATAAACCAAGCATCGGAATGAAGAAAACACCAAGTAAGAAAATAATACTAATAAACAACATGAAAGAATTATTAGGAACAAATGAGAAAGTAATAATCCTCAGCGCAAAAATAGGAGCTAAGAAGAAAGCTTTAATGGTAGAAGAAGCAAAGAAAAAAGGAATAAAAATAAAAAATAATAAGGAGAGAAATAAAACCTCAAAATGAACTTAAGAAATAAGAAAGAATTAACTGCAAGAATAACAGGAGCAGGAAAGGGAAGAGTAAAATTCAATGAAGAAAGACTAAATGAAATAAAAGAAGCAATAACCGCACAGGACATCAGAGACCTCCTTAAGAGTAAAGCGATAACTATAAAAGAACAAAAAGGAAGGAAGACTAATAAGAAAAGAACAACACGTAGAGGACCAGGAAAGATAAAGAAGAAAGTTAATAAGAGAAAGCAAGAATATGTTAAGAGAACAAGAAAACTAAGAAAATATGTTAAGTCACTAAGAGACACTAAGAAGATTGACAGGGATAAATATAAAGAATTAAGGAAAAACATCAGAGGATCAAAGTTTAGAAGTAAAGCACACTTAAAAGAACATTTAGGAGCAAAAAAATGATAAACGTACCAAAGAGAAGAAGAAGAGAAGGAAAAACAGATTACAAACATAGAAAGAGAATGCTTAAAGGAGAAAAGGCAAGAGTATTATTTAAGAAGACCAATAAGAGAATCATAGGACAATATGTAATAAGCAAAGAATCACAAGACTATGTGATAATAACAGCAAACTCAGGAGAACTATTAGCCATGGGATGGCCTAAAGAATGGGAAGGAAGCCTTAAAAGCCTACCAGCAGCATACTTAACAGGACTACTATTAGGAAAAAAGATTAAGGACAACGACAAAACAAACAATGAAGGAGTACTTGATTTAGGACTATACAGAAACGTAAAAAAATCAAGAATTTACGCGTACGCAAAAGGAATTATTGACGCAGGAATAAAGATGCCAGTTAATGAAAAAATGTTCCCAGATAAAGAAAGAATCGAAGGAATGCACATGAAGAAAGATGTTAAAGAGGTAATAGAGAAAATAACAAAGAAATTAGGAGCAAAAAAATGACTAAAGAAAAAGAAATAATAAAACCTGAAGAAGAAGTAGAAGAAAAACCAGAACCAACACTGACCAGAGGAGAAGCAATAAAATTCAAGAGAGAAGAAAAAAGAAAAAAAACCGAAGAAGAAGCACTAAGTAGCTGGGCCCCTAAGACAAGAGTAGGAAAACTAGTAAAAAATAAAGAATTAACAGATATAGATCAGATACTTGACAGATACAGAATACTAGAACCAGAAGTAGTGGACTCATTATTAAAACTAAAAGACGACTTATTATTGATAGGACAATCAAAAGGAAAATTCGGAGGAGGAAAAAGAAGAGCATGGAGACAAACACAAAGAAAGACTGCTGAAGGAAACGTACCAACATTCTCAGCAATGGCAATAGTCGGAGATGAAAACGGACATGTGGGAGTAGGACTAGGAAGAGCTAAAGAAAACCTACCAGCAAGAGAAAAATCTCTAAGGAAAGCAAAACTTAACATAATAAAAGTAAGAAGAGGATGCGGAAGCTTTGACTGCTCATGTAAAGAACCACATAGTGTCCCAGTAAGAGTTATAGGAAAATGCGGAAGTTTAAGAGTAGTACTAATCCCAGCACCACAAGGAACAGGACTAGTAGTAGGCGATGAAATGAAGAAGATATTAAAGCTCGCAGGAATAAAAGACGTTTATGGAAAAACCTTCGGACAAACAAGAACCACACTAAACCTAGCAAAAGCATGCATTGAAGCACTAAAAATGACTACAAAGGT
>PFDC01000002.1:14935-30895 GCA_002763035.1 Candidatus Pacearchaeota archaeon CG10_big_fil_rev_8_21_14_0_10_35_13
CTAAAAATGACTACAAAGGTGAAAAGACTATGAAAAACAAGAGATTTTTCAATAATAAAAAATTAACATTTTTAATACTATGACAGAAAAAAATATTGTAATGATAAGAATTAAAGGAATGGTAGGAATACCAAGAGCTATGGAAGAAACACTAACAAGAATGAGACTTAGAAGAAAGTACGCTTGTGTAATAATAAAAGAAAGTAAAGAAAACGATAAAATAATCTTGAAGATAAGAAACCATATTGCTTACGGAAAAATAAGTGATGAAATGCTTAAAGAACTAATAAGTAAGAGAGGAAAAATACTACCAGGAATGAAAATGGACGAAAAGAAAGTAATTGAAGAAATAAATGACGGAAAGAAAAGCAAAATAATAAAACCATACTTTAGACTACACCCACCAAGAAAAGGAATAAAAAGCAAGTTACATTACCCTAAGGGCGTATTAGGAAACCACGGAGAAGAAATCAATAAACTATTAGAGAGGATGTTATAATGAAGCTAAAGAAAACAAAGAAAGTAAGGAAGATGAGAGGAACAAGACTGCATGGATACGCAGCTAAGAAACATAAAGGGAGCGGAACTCGAGGAGGAGTAGGAATGGCAGGAACAGGCAAGAGAGGAGACCAAAAGAAAGGAATGGTTACTAAAATGTTCGGAGAATACTTCGGAAAAAAAGGACACACAAGCAAAGGAACAAAGAGAGACAAGAGCAAGATAATGAATGTTGGAATGATAGAAAAAAATCTTCACACAATGATTAAGAAAGGAACAGCAAAGAAAGAAAAAGAAGGAATAATAATAAACCTAAAAGGATACACCATACTGGCTGACGGAATAATTAAAGAAAAAGTCATAATCAACGCAAAAAAGGTGAGCAAAAGCGCCGAGCAAAAAATAATAAATGCTGGTGGCAAAGTAATAGTTAAGGAAAGTGATGAAGAAAAACAATAAAGGAATTAAGAGATGGAATTATTAAACATCTTAAAAAATCTTCCGGAAGTTAAAGGACCGGTAGAAAAAAAGCTGAGCTTCAACGTAAAACTAAAATGGACTATGATAGTCTTATTAGCATTTTTCGTATTAGCAAATATACCCCTTTATGGACTAGCAAAAAACGCTTTAGACAGATTCCAATACTTAGCAATAATCTTAGGAACAGACTTTGGGAGTATAATAAGCCTAGGAATAGGACCAATAGTAATGGCTTCGATAATCTTACAATTATTAGTAGGCAGTAAGATACTAAATATTGATACATCAACAAAAGAAGGAAAAAGATACTTTCAAGGACTACAAAAACTATTAGTATTTTTCTTCATAATATTCGAAGCAGTAATATACGTCGTTATGAACGGACTACAAGCATTACCAGGATACACAGCGATAGTAATATTCCAGTTAGTGCTTGGAGGAGTAGCAATACTATTCATGGACGAACTAATGCAGAAATGGGGCTTTGGCTCAGGAATAAGCCTATTTATAGTAGCAGGAGTAGGATGGAGACTATTCACAGGAATGTTCCAGTTCATAGGAGCACAAGGAGGAAACTGCCTACTAAACTTCTCACAAACAGCATGCGCAGGTAAAGTGCTAATAGTAATACAAGCAGTAATACAAGGAGCACCAACAGAAGCACTAAAAGCATTAGCAGTAATACTCGCAACAGCAGTGATATTCTTATTAGTAGTATGGGCACAATCACTAAGAGTTGAAGTACCACTAAGTTACGATAAACTTAGAGGTTACGGAGTGAAATGGCCACTAACATTCTTTTACGCAAGCGTAATACCAGTAATCTTGGTAGCAGCATTAGCAGCAAACCTACAACTATTCGCAGGACTATTAGAAAACAGTTTAGGACACGCAACATTCTTAGGAACATTCAGCCAAGGAACACCAGTAGGAGGACTAGCATACTGGCTACACCAATCAAACATTGTAGAACTAATAATTACCGGAAGCCTCACAGGAAGGCACCTACTACAAGCACTAACACACATATTATTTTATGTAGTATTCTCAACAGTATTCGCAATGTTCTGGGTAAAGACCTCAGGAATGGACGCAGAAAGCCAAGCAAAGAATATTATGAACTCAGGACTACAAATACCAGGATTTAGAAAAGACGAAAGAGTACTAGAAAGTGTACTAAAAAGATACGTAGGACCACTAACGATTATGGGAGGAGCAGCCATAGGACTATTAGCATCAGTAGCAAACCTATTAGGAGCACTAACCTCAGGAACAGCAATATTATTAGCAGTAATGATAATCTATCAGTTCTACCAAAACATAGCACAACAACACGCAGTAGACATGCACCCAGCACTAAAGAAACTATCAGGGTAAAAGTAATTAAATGAACAAAACAACAAAAAAGAGATGACAATCAGCGAATTAATACAAGTAAGTCCTAAAATAGCGATAGTAATCATAGGAATAATAGTATCATTCATAAGCATGCTCGCAACAAAATACTTATCAGACCAAAAAAGAATTAAAGAATTAAAAGACAAACAGAAAGAACACCAAAAACTAGCAAAAGAACATAAGCACGACACTAAGAAAGTAATGGAAATAAACAAGGAAATGATGAAAGGAACAGGAGAATTAATGAAGCATAGCATGAAGCCAGCACTGATAACATTCATACCATTCATAATACTATTCGGATTCTTAAGAAAAGAATTCTCAGAAACAATCCTCGGAGGAGGATGGATATGGTGGTACCTAATTGTAGTAATAATTAGTAGTACAATATTCAGGAAGATATTGAAAGTTAATTAGAAGAATAAGAAGGAAAGATACAACCCGACAACATTTATAAACCACCTATAATAGGAAATGATATGACAGAAAATAATCTTAACGAATTAGCAAGCCAAAGAATCCTAATGGAAGCCCAAATGATTCAACAAATGACTGAGCAAGCAGAAGCAGAAATAAAAGCCATTGACGAAAGAATTGATGACATGAATAACCTAGCAGAAGGAATAGAAGGAATAAAAAAGAATTATGATAAAGAAATAATGTTCCCTATAAGCAATGGAATATTCATGAAAGCAACACCAAAAAGCAAAGAATTATTAGTAAACGTAGGAAGCAACGTAGCAGTAATAAAAACTCCAGAAGGGGCAGTAAGAATAATTAACGGACAAATAAAAAGACTTAGCGAAATGAAAAAAACAGCAGAAATAAGACTACTAGAAAACACAGCAAAAATGCAAGAACTAATACAAGAATTATACAAAGGACAAAAAGAGTGAATGAAGTTACAAGATAAATAAGAAACGCTTAGGAACCCCAACATCTAAAGTTAATGAAATCAAAGTAATCTTGTTATCTATAAGTACAACAATACATTGAGCATTAATAGATATTAGAATTGTTCAACACTTATCCCAGACAAAAACAGAGGATGTAAACAGAAAATGAAATGATACTAACGCTTCTTAACCTTCTTAAGAAATTGTGAATAAGACAAATTACCGAGCTCACTAATGATGCTATTAACATATTTTTTATTAATTTTTGAGAACGCAGGATTCTCAAAATGAAGATTCCTCAACTTCCTATGCCAAATCTCCCTAAAATCCCTCTGCTCAATACGGATACTCTTAGGATAATACTTCCAAGAAATTGATAGGATATATAAGGGAACTTTCTTAAGAGAAGAAATCTCAGCAAACATACCACTACCTACCTTATTAATCACATAATCATTAAGTATTGCATCAGCACCAAAAAGAACTATGTCAGACTTATTAATAGCACTATCAGCAACAGAATCAATGACAACAGTAACCTTTATCCCAGCCTTAGCAAGTTCCCTGGCAGTCTTCCTGCCCTGAAGTAAAGGACGAGTCTCAGTACTAAAAACTTGAAAATTCTTACCATTCTTCTTAGCATAGATTAGAGCATTAATAACAGTTGAAGAATGACAATGAGTAAAGATTACAGAATTATTCTTAATAATCTTGAAAGTAAAATTATTAATTTTGTCCTGAGAATCATGAACGTACTGCAAGAGTTCCTTCTTAGAAATAATCCTCGTTTTATTAAGAATATTAAAAAGAAAAGGCTCAGTAGGGCGTAAACTAATAATCTTATTAATAGTAGCCTTGCTAGGCTTCAAGAGGTAAGCCTCAAGACCGGCCTTAGCAACATTAGTAGCACCCTGAATTCTTATATCCTTAATATCCTTAATAATCTTATTAAAACGACGCTCAGACCACCGCTTTTTTAATGAGTTAAGCATAAAAGATTGAGAAGAAAAGAGTATAAAAACCTTAGTTAAGAGATGTGTTGTATGACCCATGAGGAGACAAAATAATCTGTCATGCAACCGAGAGTATAGTCGCATTAATCGTGCAACAAAGCATAGTTAAGGGAACATTTAAATATCAAGAAGTAAGAAGAGTAATATGTTTGAGATGTTATTAAACCCAAAAAGAGCTGAGAAGAAACCTTGGGAAATGTTCTTTATAGGACTGCTGTACGCATCATTATCAGTGATACTAGTAAAGTGGATATTCATACAAGACGCAGTACTAACAAATTACTCAGGAATATTAATAGTAACATTTACAGTAATGTTCTCATTACCATTCATGTACCACGCAATAAAGGACGAAGAACAAAAAGACTTGGAAACATCAGGACTAACAAGGCTACTACTAGAACATGGAAAAGCATTAAAGATGTTCTTATGGTTATTCTTAGGATTCATAGTAGCATACTCATTCTGGCATATAATCTTCGCAGACGCCGGAATGCTAGACGCACAAGTAAGAGTATACTGCCAGATTAATAAACCAGGAGCATTCGATGAATGCGTAACACAATACGGAATAGAAGGACTAAGAAAAACCACAGGATTCATAACAGCCAAAGAAAAAGTGTTCATGATATTCGCAAACAATATTTATGTACTAATATTCACACTACTGTTCTCATTAATATTTGGAGCAGGAGCAATATTCATACTAGCATGGAATGCTAGCGTAATAGCAGCAGCAATAGGAATATTTACAGAATCAAGACTGTCACAACTGCCACTAGGAGTAGCGAGGTATATGGTTCATGGAGTGCCAGAAATAGCAGCATACTTTGTAGGAGCACTAGCCGGAGGAATACTAAGCATGGCAGTAATAAGAAAGGACATGAAAAAAGGAAAGTTCTGGGACATACTACAAGACTCACTAAACCTAATAATAGTAGCAGTAGCAATACTACTAATAGCAGCACTAATAGAAGTATTCATAACACCAGCAATATTCTGATGAAACTAAAGATTCTTCTTAATCTCATTAATTATTCCTAGAAAAACCTCTTCACTAACAGGATTTTGTATTGTTTTATCATAATGATGGCCAAACATCTTATCAATAAAAGTAACACCCATAAAAGTAACAGAGTTTTTGTATCTTGGTCTGAAATAAAAATGAACATGAGGTTTAGGATTCTCTTTCTTAAAATAGCTGTTCATAAGACAAGTCCAATTAAACATCGTAGCACCAAAAGTCTTCTTCATAACAAATTCTAACTTAACAACCACATTAACCCTGAAATCATCCCATTCTTCTTTAGATAATTTAGATAACTCACCACAATCGCTCTTTGTATCAATAACACACCTCCCAATAGTACATTGGTTATCGGCAAGTTTTACTAACCAATATTTAGTCTCATAAATAATATTCTCTTTCATTATTAATCATAAAACATCTAACCATTAAAAAACTTTACTAAAGCTTTTTTAAACTAAAGATTCTCCTTCCAAAAGCTTTAAAACGATAAGTAGTTAGAATATAATAATGGAAAATGATGAAGGAGTTGTAAGCAAGGAAGTAGAAGAAAAGAGTGTATTAACAGAACAAGAAATTATTGAGAAGAGAAAAAAAGCAGTAATAAACTTCATAAGAAATAAAACCACTATAGTTTATGGAATAATAATAGCACTAATTATTTGGTTGTCATCACGGATACGTACAAGAAACCTTTACGGACTAAAAGACATAACCACAGGAGGATGGACCCTAGGCCCGGACTTGGACCCATTCCTATTCTTAAGATGGGCTAAAGGAATAGTCGCTCAAGGAACATTAGTAGTGCAAGACACAATGCGTTACGTACCCCTAGGATATAATACTGGAGCAGAACTAAAATTAGTACCTTACTCAATAGCATGGACACATAAGTTACTATCAATATTTGGAAGTACCGACATAACCTACGCTGCGATAATGATGCCAGTAATAGCATTCGCACTAACAATAATAGCATTTTATTACTTAACTAAAGAAATATTCGCGGGAAACGTACCAGGAAAAAACACCCATAAGATCATAGGAGCAGTGGCAGCACTAATTTTAGCAGTAACACCAGTAATACTACCAAGAACAATAGCAGGAATACCAGAAAAAGAATCATTAGGATTCCTATTCATGTTCTTAGCATTCTACTACTTCTTAAAATCATGGAAACAAGAAACTATTAAGAAAACATTAATCTACTCAGCACTCGCAGGAATAACCACTGCACTAATGGCACACGCATGGGGAGGAAGCATCTACATCTATTTTACCATAGCAGTAACAGTAATAATAGCATACTTTTTTGGAATAGTTGACAAGAAAAAATATTATTCTTACGCGGTATGGCTCCTACTATCAATAATACTCTTAATACCATTTACTGAAAGATACACCCTAGGAGGACTAATAGCATCATTATCAACAGGAATGGCGTTCGCAGTACTGCTAATACTAACCACTGACTACATACTATTCAATACAAACATCAAGAAACCATCATGGATTGGTAAGATGGAAAAGAAATATTCAAGACCAGCCACAACAATAATAATATCGCTAGTCGCAGGGGGGATAATAGTATCATTAATCTTTGGTCCAGGATTCATAATTAATTTCATCACCCATAACATAAGCTCATTAACAATACCATACACAGACAGACTATCATTCACAGTAGCAGAAAATCGTCAACCATTCTTTACCAGCGAATGGAAAGGAACGTTTGGACCAGCAATTAGAGGAATACCAATATTCTTCTGGTTATTCTTTGTAGGATCAGCATACTTATTTAATAACCTACTAAAACCACTAAAGAAAAAGGACAGGATGGTAATGGTAATAATTTATGTGCTGTTCCTACTAGCACTAATATTTAGCAAGTATGACCCAAACAGCAAGCTTAACGGAACAAGTGGTATAAGCACACTATTATACTTCGGAGGAATAGCAATGTTGATAATAGGAATGGGATATTATTACTATAAGTACTACAAGAGGGGAGACGCAGAATTATTCAAGAAAATCTCTCCCTCATTAATACTGATATTCGCATTCTACTTCATAACAATAATAGGAGCAAGAAGTGCAATAAGACTACTAATGGTACTAGCACCATCCGCAACAATAATAGTATCGTACTTAGTAGTTATACTAATAATAAAAGCATTAAGAACAAAAGATGACAAAAAACTAATAGCATATATCATAGCAGCAATAGTTCTAATAGCAGCATTTTATACAGTTTATGACTACACAAAACAGTCATACTACCAAGCACAAGGATTCATACCAAGTATATACACACAACAATGGCAGAAAGCCATGGAATGGGTTAGAGACAGCACGCCAGAAAATTCAGTATTTGCGCATTGGTGGGACTATGGATACTGGCTACAAAGTATCGGAGAAAGAGCAACAATAGTTGACGGAGGGAACCAATACCCTTACTGGAACCACCTAATATCAAGACATGTATTAACAAATGATTACCGTAGCGAAACAACACTAGAATTCTTAAAAACACATGATGCAACACACCTACTAATTGACTCAACAGACATAGGAAAATATTCAGCATTCTCAAACATAGGGGGAGACAAAGACTATGACCGTTACTCATACATACCAACATTAGGACTTGACGAAAGAGCAACATTAGAAACAAGTAACGGAACGATATACGCATACCAAGGAGGATTTGGAACTGACGGAGACATAAACTATAAAGAAAATAACAAAACTATTAATCTTCCATCAGGACTAACAGGCGTCGCAGGAGTAACAATAAAAATGATAACTAAGAACAATGAAACAATAATACCAGTACAACCACAAGTAGTCCTAGTATACCAAGGAGTACAGTACAGAATACCAATGAGGTATGCTTACTTCCAAGGTAAGTTTTATGATTATAATGAAGGAATAGAAGCAGGAATAATGATAGTACCAGTAGCAGAAAATAATGGTCAAGGAATAACAATGAAAGAATTAGGAGCCGCATTATACTTAAGTGGCAGGACAGTTAATACAAACTTTGCAAGAATGTACTTATTTAACCAAGAAGTTGAAGGATTTGAATTAGTACATTCAGAAGACAGTGTAATAGTTGGAATGCTAAAACAACAAAGCCCAAGTATAAACGAATTCCTGATGTACCAAGGATTACAAGGACCAATAAAGATTTGGGAAGTATCATATGACAAAAACACTAAGGTGCATCCAGAATGGTTAGAACTAGTATATCCTTCGGAGGAATTATACGTAGTAAGGTGAGATAAAGGACCATGGGACTAATATTAATAATACCAATAATAATAAGCATAATAACCACAGCAATAATTATACCACAATGGATAAAGAAAGCAAAAACAATAAAATTGTTGTGGGAAGACCAAAACAAGAATAAAAAACTGTTAGTTGCCGGAAGCGGAGGAATCGCAGTAATAACAGGAATAGTGCTAGGAATACTAGTTTACATATCAATAAATACTTTTTATTATAGAACAACAGAAAACACAATAAAATTGTTAGCAGTAACAACATCATTCTTAATACTCGCAGTAATAGGACTAATAGACGACCTGTTAGGATGGAGACATGGAGGACTAAGTAAGAAGTTTAGAATGATGATGTGTCTATTTGCAGCAATACCACTAATAGTAATTAATTCAGGAGTATCAACAGTATACCTACCAATAATAGGAAGCGCAAATATAGGATGGGTTTATGCATTAGCAATAATACCTCTAGGAATTGTAGCAACAGCAACAACATTTAACTTTTTAGCAGGATTTAATGGTTTAGAAGCAGGACAAGGAATAATAATATTCACAGCATTAGGAATAGCAACATTCATAACAGGAAATACTTGGTTAACAGTTATCTGCGCGATAATAATCGGTTCGTTAATAGCGTTCTGGAAATATAATAAATACCCCGCAAAGGTCTTCCCAGGAGACGTATTAACATACCCACTAGGAGGAATGATAGCAATAATAGCAATACTAGGGAACATAGAAAAAGTAGCAGTAATATTCTTCATACCATACATAATCGAATTAGCACTAAAACTAAGAGGAGGACTGAAGAAACAATCATTCGGTAAGCCCAACAAGAACGGAGGACTAGAAATGCCCTACAAAAAAGTTTATGGGCTTGAACACTTAGCAATATACCTACTAAACAAAGTAAAGAAAAAGACTAGAGAAAAAGAAGTAGTAATGATTATCCACGCTTTACAATTAGTATTCGTCTTAATAGGACTACTAACATTAATATGATAAAAAGATTCTTAGGAAAAATTAAAAGTGATGAGTTAGTCAAAGGAAGCATAGTACTACTAGTAATGATTAACCTGTTCAACCTAGCAGGATACTTATTTCACCTGATAATCGCCAGGCTCCTAGGACCAGAAGACTATGGAATATTTGCAGTATTAATGTCATTCGTACTAATATACGCAATACCAGCAGAAGCAATACAAACAATAATAGCAAAGAATACAGCCGTTCTAAACGCTAAAAAACAAATAGGAAAAATTAAAGGAATGATGAATAAATCATTAATAAGAGGAATATGGATATCTGTAGGACTATTCTTAATATTAGGAATATTAACAAAGGTCTTATTCTCCAAGATTTTGGAAATAAACATGACACTGATAATCATAGCAAACTTAATATTATTCTCGTCGTTTATACTGCCAGTGATAAGGGGGGTAATGCAAGGAAGAAAGAAATTCTTCGCATTAGGATGGACTATGCTAATAGAAGCAATACTAAAGATAGGATTAGGAGTTGGACTGGTGCTATTAGGACTAAGAGTTTACGGGGCAATTATGGGAGTAGTACTAGCAGTGATTATAACATTCTTTCTATCATTCTTATTTGTTAAAGAAGTGATAAAAACAAGAGCGGACAAAACAAGAGTAGGAATAAACTACAAAAATATTAGTGTTTGGTTAGCACTAGCAGTAGTGTTACTAATATTCAGTTCAGATATCATAATAGCAAAGATCTTGTTCACCCCAGAAATAGCAGGTAAATACGCAGTACTATCAATGATAGGAAAAATGATATTTTATGGAACTAACGGAATAAGCAAGGCAATGCTACCAATAACAGCACAGAAACACGCAGAGAAGAAAGACTCCAGAAGAGTATTCAAAAAATCGTTGATAATAACAATAGCTTTATGCTTGATAGCACTAATAGTAATAGCAATATTTCCTGAACTGTTAATAAGAATACTATTTGGTAATGTTTACTCTGACGTCTACGGAACACTACTCTACGTAGCAATAGCATTTAGCATACTATCAATAACAAACTTAGTATTACTATATGGAATATCGAAAAACAAGTTCTCAATAAGAGATAATAATAAATTAGGAACAATGAAAGTGCTACTAGGAGGAATAATACTACTAGCAGTGATGATACTACTAGAATACAAAATCCTAAAATACTATAGCGAAAGCATTAAAACATTTTCATTAGCATTCATAGCATTCAATATGATAATACTACTAATAAGCACGGGAGTAACATGGGGAAAAAAGTAGAAAAGGTTTCAATAATCATGCCAATGTATAATGAACCAAGAATTAAAGAAAATCTTAAAGAAGTGATAATAACACTCGATAAGATTATAAGAAAAGACCTAAAGATGGAATATGAAATAATATTAGTTGACGACGGAAGTAATGACAACTCAAGAAAGAAAGCAGAAGAAATAAAGAATAAAAGACTGATAATAACAGGTTATAAAAATAATATTGGCAAAGGCAACGCATTAAAGTACGGATTCGGCAAAGTTGATAAGAACTCAGAATACATAGCATTCATGGACTCCGGAATGGAATTACACCCAGAACAACTAAAAAGATTCATAGAAAAAATTACAGAAACAAAAGCAGATGTAGTAATAGGAAGTAAAAGAATGAAGGGAGCAATAGTACACTACCCACTAACTAGAAGAATTATGAGCATGATATACCAACTAATGGTAAAGATACTATTCGGACTAAAAGTAAAAGACACACAAGTAGGAATGAAGTTATTCAAGAAAGAAGTACTGGACAAAGTATTCCCAAAAATAATCGTAAAGAGATACGCATTTGACATAGAATTATTAGTAAATGCTAATAAAGAAGGAAAAAGAATTATAGAAATACCAATAAGGCTTGACTACAAATTTGATACAAGAATAGGAATAAAACCAATAAAAGATATGATAATAGATACTCTTGCAATATTTTATAGACTAAGAATAATAAAATACTACGATAGGAAGTGAAGTTCAACTTAATAAAGCTTTTAAACTAGCACAACCAGAGTAATATTATGAAATGTGTAATTTTCTGCGGAGGAAAAGGTAGCAGGATGGGAGAATTAACAAGAGAAACCCCTAAACCATTATTAATGATAGGTGACAAACCAGCCATAATGCATATCATGGACCATTATGCTAGCTATAACATAAGAGAGTTTATTCTATGCTTAGGACATAAAGCAGAGATGTTTAAGGAATACTTTAGAGATAATAAGACAGAATATGACATTGAGTTTGTGGACACCGGGGAAGACACAAATAAGGCTCAGAGGCTACTAAAAATAAAAAACCTTGTAGGCGATAAGTTCTTCCTGTCGTACGGAGACGACATAAGCAATGTTAATATTAAAGAATTAATTCAGCATCATGACACATATAACAAAGTGGCAACTTTGACAGCAGTTAGACTACCTAACCCCTATGGAACACTAGAAACTGATGATTTTAATACGCATATAATAACAAAATTTAGAGAAAAACCATTAATGAAAGAATGGATTAACGGAGGGTATTTTGTACTAAGCCGCCAGATTTTTGACTTTATTAATGAAGGAGATGACTTTGAGGAAAACGTGCTTCCAAAGCTTGCAAATAACAGAGAAATAACCGCGTTTAAACACCTAGGATTTTGGAAATCGATGAACACCATAAAAGATCATTCAGAACTAAATGACACACATAAATCAGGTAAGTTAAAGCAAATTTTTCAAATTATCGAAGATGGAAAATAATAGATACTGGAAAGGAAAGAGGGTATTAGTAACCGGAGCATCAGGTTTCAAGGCAACCTACCTAGTTGATGAACTGGTAAAAAGAGAAGCAGAAGTTTATTGTTTAGTGCTTGAGATTGAAAAAAATTGTAACTTTCTAAGATTAGGGCTTGATAAAAAGACATCAATTATCTACGGAACAGTATTAGACCAAAACTTAATAAGCACGACCCTTGAAAAGTATAACATTGACACAGTTTTCCACCTGGCAGCACAACCATTAGTACAAGTAGCACTGAAGATACCTTATGAAACCATTAACACAAATGTTATAGGAACATTGAACATCCTAGAAGCCTGTAGAAACAATAAGAATATCAAGAGAATAGTAATAGCCTCAAGTGATAAGGCCTACGGGAGCAATAAAAATTTACCATATGATGAAACATCCCCACTACACGGAGAATACCCCTATGACGTCTCAAAATCATGTGCAGACTTGATAGCGCAGTCTTACGGAAAGACCTATAACATGCCTATAGGGATTTATAGGTCATCAAACATCTATGGTGGTGGCGATTTAAACTTTGATAGAATAATCCCCGGAACAATAAAAAACTTATTGTTTAACGAACCAATACTGATAAGAAGTGACGGACAGTTTATAAGAGAATTCCTTTATGTTAAAGACTCAGTTAATGCTTACTTAACACTCGCAAGAAGAATTGAAGAGTTAGGACTTAAAGGAGACGATTTTAACTTTGGGACTGATAAACCAATAAAAATTATTGAACTAGTTAACATGATAAAAAGAGTTTCAGGGATGGACTCAGAAATAAAAATTCTTAATACGGTTAAAGCAGAAATAAAAGATCAATACCTCTCATCAAAAAAAGCAAGAGAAGAATTAAGTTGGAGCAATGATTACGAACTTGAAGAAGGATTAAAAGAAACTTTTAAATGGTATAAGGAATATTTTGGAAAATGAATAAGGGGGCACCAAAGTTCTCAATAATAATACCAACAAGAGAAGTCAACCACTTTATAAGGGAAGCAATACCACACCACCTAAACCAGGATTATAAAGATTTTGAGATAATAATAGTAACTGAGGTAGATGAAAAAGAGATATTTGAAAAAACAAGATATATAAAAGTAGGAAAGGTCCCTCCATCAGAAAAGAGAAATCTCGGAGTAAGAGAATCAAGAGGGGAAATAATAGCGTTTATTGATGATGATGCCTACCCAGAAAAAAAATGGCTAGAAAATGCTGATAAGACATTCGAGGATGAAAGCATTGTAGGAATAGGAGGGCCAGGAATTCTCCCAGAAAAATCAACATTCTTCCAGAAAGTATCAAACAAAGTGTATGCTTTAAGCTCAAGGTTTACAGGAATAAGATACGAAAAGGGAAAGAAAAGAGAAATTAATGACTGGCCTACATGTAATTTCCTGGTGAGAAAGAAAGATTTTCTAAAAGCAGGAGGATTTAACTCGAAGTACTGGGGAGGAGAAGATACGCAAGTTTGTTACTCGCTTATAAAAAGTGGTAAGAGGATAGTTTATGATCCTGAGGTCATTGTCCACCACCATACAAGAAAGACATTAAGAAACCATCTAAAACAAACATTATTCTGGGGTATGTGGAGAGGCTTTTTCATGAGACTATACCCCAAAAATTCTATAAAACCAATATTCTTTATGCCAGCATTATTTGTTCTAGGACTGTTATTCGGGGGGGTATTATCAATCATCTCAAAAACAATAAGAAGTATATATCTAGCAATATTAGGACTATACCTAATATTCCTTGTTATTACTGGAATAAGAACTAAGAGTATTAAACTATTCCTCCCAGTAATAATTGTGACGTTTTTGACGCAGGTAACCTATGGGATAGGGCTACTCAAGGGGGTAATTCTCGGAGAGCCAACAAGAAGAACTTTTAATCCGGCGGAAAAGAAAATCTTAAGTACAGAAAGTAAACGATGAAACTAACAATAATACTACCAACATATAATAATGAAAAGACTATTGATGAATGTCTAAAAAGCATCTACTCTCAAGACTACCTAAAAAAAAATTATGAAATATTATTTCTTGATGGAGGATCAATAGACAAAACTCTCAAGATAGCTAAGAAGTATCCTGTAAGAATAATCAATAATCCTAAGAGGGTAGAAGAAGAAGCAAGAATCATAGGAATAAAGGAAGCCAAGGGTGAAGTAATAGCATTCGTTGATGCCGATAATGTGCTGACTGGCAAGGACTGGATTAGTAGGATGCTTAAACCATTTGATGATGAAGAAATATCATTCGCAGATACACTATACTTCAACTACCGAAAGAATGATAAAATAGGAGTAAAATATCAAGCACTAATAGGCGGAGACGACCCTATAGCAACGTACTTAGGAATGTATAGTCGATGGTGCTACCTGAAAGATGACTGGACGGACTACCCTAAGAAAGATGAAGACAAGGGAGACTACCTGAAATGCACGATGCTTAACAAAGAAAGAATACCACCAATGGGCTCTAACGGATTCTTAGTAAGAACAAAACTAGCAAAAAAATTCCTTAAAGAAAGATTCTTACATTCAGACTTTGTCTATGAACTAATAAATAATGGTCATGAATACTTCGCTAAGGTAAAGACTGGAATAGTGCACAACCAACCAAGATTCTTCCCTAACAAGATTCGTAGAATGAAGAGAAGGTTGAACAAGGAAGTTAATATAGGATATAACTACGGCACCAAGAAGGCAGAATTATTAAGAGTAACAATTTATATAATACTAATAATCCCAGTAATCATTGACATGATTAGAGGAATGATAAAGAAGCCTGATAAGGCATGGCTATTCCACCCAGTAGCAAGTATTGGAGAACTAATGATCTATGGATGGTACACTATGAGGATGGTACTGGAGAGATAACGATAAAAAACAAAACATTTTTAAAAAATAAAAATTTAACAATTTTAATATGATAAAAAAACTAAATTTAGGTAGCGGAAAAGATTATAAGAAAGGAGAAGAGTGGACTAACTTAGACTACAACAATGATTATAAAACTGATGTAAATCATGACCTTGATAAATACTCATACCCATTCAAAGATGAAGAGTTTGATTATGTATACTGCTCACACATATTAGAACATGTCAAGGACTTATTTAAAACGCTAAGAGAAATAGAAAGGATAATTAAGCCGGGAGGAAAATTCCATATTAGAGTGCCACATTTTTCTAATGGTAACGGGTATAATGATCTAACACATAGAAGATTCTTCGGATGGCACACATTCCCACAATTACTAGAGGGATATTATAGGGAGAGGTATAACTTCAAGATCAAGAGCATGAGATTCAACTACTTAGCAGAAGGACACCAAACAGCTAATAAGTTATTTAGCTGGTTCTTCAACATCCTACCTAAACAATTCTATGAAAGGTTCTTGTGCTGGGTTCTACCAGTAGGAGAAATAGAATTATTATTAAAAAAGATTAAATAATTATAAAAGAGAATCTTCAGGAAACTTATAAATCACTAATAATGGCTGAGACTGAGGATTATTATCCTGAAAGTAAGCAT
>PFDC01000002.1:30955-31329 GCA_002763035.1 Candidatus Pacearchaeota archaeon CG10_big_fil_rev_8_21_14_0_10_35_13
TGTCAATACAATCCTTAGGCATTAAAGAACTATTACCATAAAAGTCATAACTAAGACGATGAGAATAATACATGTTCTGAACTATCGAAGAAGTTATAATTATAGAATCAGCAGGAGAATTATCCCTAAGCCAAGTACCAGAATCCTTAATAGCACCATAACTACCAATCTTAGAATCAATGAGCTGAGTAGAATGAGTAATGTTTTGATAAAAACCACCAATAACAAATATTAGAACAACACCAAGAGCAACTTCTTTAGAATAAGGCTTGATGAGACTATAAACAATAATTATACCCCTAGAAGAAACCAAGAATAAACCCACAGTAGCCATGAGAATCCAACGATCATTAGCGCCACGAATAATAACTACA
>PFDC01000018.1 GCA_002763035.1 Candidatus Pacearchaeota archaeon CG10_big_fil_rev_8_21_14_0_10_35_13
CAGGAGAATGTGTGGAAGGAGAAGTAAGAGTATGCTTCACAGGAACAGGAGGAGCAAAATGTGACGTAACAGTAACAGGACAAGCAGGAAGCTTCGAAGAAGGATACATAACTAAAGGAACAGAAAGAGTAAATTACGTAGGGAAACTAATATACGCAGGAATAGTAGCAGACGCAAAGAATTATGAATGTAATGTGAAAAGACTGATGATGAGAACAGGAACACTAGCAAATATTTATTTGAAAGAATCACAATACCTAAGCACTAAAGGATGTAATACAGGAATGGAAATGGAACTAAGCAGACTAAGCAACACAATAACCAATAGTTACGAAAGCTCAATAGACCTAATAACAAAAATAAAACCTGTAGTGAAAGGAATAGAACAAAATAATGTGTGTAGAATATGGTAAAGAAAAATCCCAATAATGTTAAGATGAAAAGTTATTTAGCAAACCAAGAAAGGACTTGCTCAACTAAGGAACAAGGAATTATGATCCAACAAAGCAGAGGTTTCAAAACAGATAATGTAAAATAATAACTGACAACATTAATAGTGAGAATAAAACGCATGGACAGACAAATAACAAAGTAATGATAGATAGTGAAATAGTAGGAGAAAAGAAAAAATGATGACAACAAAAAGAAGAATGAATGTTAGCGGGCAATTCAAAATACAACAGATGGCATTCATGCTAATGGCAGTAATAGTATTCTTCGTACTAGCAGGACTATTCTACTTAATGCTAAAAAGCACAGGACTAAATAAGGGCTTTACGGAATTACAACAAGAAAAAAGTGAAGCACTAGCACTAAGCATCGCAGAAACACCAGAAATGTCATGCGGAGGAGTTGTTGACGGAGGAAAACAAGGATGTATTGACACGGACAGGCTAATAACAATAAAGAATAGTAAAGCCTACCAAGAACTATTACCAGTAAGCAGCATAATAATAAGGAAAGTATACCCGGAAATTAGAGAAACTAAAGAATGTGAGAGTAATAACTACCCAGAATGCAACCAATACACAATAAAAGAAAATAATAAAGGATACGACAGCGGAGAAGCAACAAGCTACGTAAACCTATGCAGAAGAGTAATAGACGACCAATACGTAAAGAATAAATGCGAATTAGGAGTAATAATAATAAAAATATGATAATAGAAAAAGAGATAAGGAAAATAAAAGAAAGAAATAAGAGAGTAGAACTAGACAAGGCTTGGGAAACAAGCATGACAAGGAAGATAACAATAACAATAATGACCTATTTAGTGATGGTAATATTCTTCTACTACGCAGGACTACCAAAACCCTGGATAAACTCAATAGTACCAGCAATAGCATTCATTCTATCAACACTAACAATACCACTATTCAAGAATAAGTGGATGAAGAGGAAGAGAATGAATATTAAAGGACAAGAAGAAATAGTAGGATTCATAGTAATAGTAGTAATAGTAATGATTATAGGAATGGTAGTACTAGGAATAAGCCTAAGAAAGACTACAACAGTAGAAACATCAAAGAAGTACGACAACTACTTAAGCGCAATGATGGGGTATACAACAGACTGCACGTCAAGTAATGGAATAAAAGAGTATAATGTTGAAGAAATACTAAAAGAATGCTTAAATAAAAGAACGTGCAGTGACGGTAAGGAAAGCTGCGAAGTACTAAATAAGACTATTAGTGAAATGTTAAGAGCAACAAACCCAATAAGTGAAGAAAGCATCACAAGTAGCTACAAGTTCAGAGCAATGTACATAATGAACACTACAGAGAACACAGGAGAAGAAATAATGACTATAGAAGTAGGGGAATGTAAAGGAATAAGCCAAGGAACAAGCAAGAGCACTAGCTCAATACCAGGAATAATAAGAATAGAACTAGAAATCTGTGGGAAGTAAGGAATAAAGGACAGAACACTAAAACGATAGGTTAACAGTTAACTCATCAACCTCAAGAGTAGGACGGAGCTTCTTACGACCCTTAACAGAATGACTAACAAGCTTAACAAAACCAAACTTCTCAAGAAGCCTCAAGTCCTTACTAACAGCCTTAAAATCACGATTAAGAAGCTTAGAAAGCTCATAAACAGACTGAGGATTCTTATTCTTAATAGTATAAAGGATTTTTGAGCGTTCATTACTCAAGAGTTGCCTAAGCTCAGCAATACCAGAAAAGTCATAATCCTCAACCTTCTTACCACTAATCCTACGAAAGAGAGAACTAAAAGAAGTGGGAGTAATATACAGATTAACAATCCTTTTCTTACCTTTAGACATGATAAAAACCTCAAAAATATCAAGTAAGAGGATATTATAAACTTATTGGTTTCAAAAGAACATATATGGAGCAAGAGAACCCCTATGCTAAAACTGTCTGAGAGAGAGGTTTTGTTTAAGGTGTATCTACAACATAGTGGCGTCGGAAGATTTATAAGTAAACCTTAGAGAATGGGAGGATTATTGAGAAAAGTTTCAAAGGATGACGAAAGCTTTATAAATGAACCTTTGTAGTTACTAATACTAAAATGTCAACGACATTAGAAACCCAGAGAATTCTGAAAGAGAAGCAGGGAAACGGTAGCAAGAACGACAAATTCGCAAGAACGTTGAAATTGCTACCTAAAACACATGAAAGGAGGTTAATGAAATGATTAGATTTAGAAAGATCGCGTCAGTTGTTGCTAGTGCGTTAATGATTGGTAGCACCATGGGCGCAGCTTTAGCAGCTAACTACCCAGCACCATTCGTGAGCGGGGGAGTTGCAGATGTGGCAATAGTCTACGGATCAAATGCCGCAATAAGTGACTTATCAGCTGCTATAGACGTCCAAACAAACCTCAACAGCAAAGTAACAAGTAGTTCAGGAACAGGAGCATCCACCACCGGTGGAAACTCTGTAAGCTTAGCATCTTCAAGTCAACAAATGTTGATGAATTCAACGTTAAGTGTGGCAAGGAGTATTATTACTAAGGATCACCTACCTACTTTACTAGCTGATGGAACTGCTTTAGATTCTGCAGGTACTGAATACAAGTACACACAAACAATCGTACCAGGAAGTGGGGCAAGAAAAGTAACATTCGGTAAGAGTAGTGAAAGTATTGACCCAATAATGATGATTGATT
>PFDC01000001.1 GCA_002763035.1 Candidatus Pacearchaeota archaeon CG10_big_fil_rev_8_21_14_0_10_35_13
AAAGAAAAAAGAAAAAAATCACCTCTTAATAGTTCTTGAAGCGCACTCTTTTAACACGCCATCATCACTATGACATTATAATACAAACACTACTAGTATAAAAACCTTGCGCAAAAAATAATTTTTTTATAACTAAAGATTAAGAAACAACAAGAGAACCACTGATTATAACAAGAGAACCACTGATTATAAAAAAATTATTTTGAAAGATGAATAAAAGAAAAAATGAATCATTAATAAAGTATTTAAACAACTGATAAGAAGAATAATCAATAAAGGGAAAAAATAAACATGGTGAAAAAAGAAATTAAGGCAATAATAGTTTCCGAATTTGAAAATGTTGGTGGAGAGAACATACTAACGTTTTATCCGGAAGGAATCATCAAATCAGAAGTTATCGAGAGCGATAGTTATGACCCTATAATAAGTAAAGGGATCTATAAAGTAACCGAAATAAAAGAATTACAAGGGCTATTTGATGAAGTTAAGCAAGCTATAAAAAATAATCCTAAAGGTGTAAGAAAAAAACCAGACTACGAAAACGAAGACATTTACAGTACAACAGTTATTGAACTTGTTAATGGAAGAATTGCCTTTGATGGAGATATATTAAAGATAAGAAATAAGATTCCAAAAAACAAAAAATCTTCGGAACTCAAAGAAGGAGAAGAATATACTCCTGAAGGGAAAATTGTAATAAACAACATTTTTTGATCACCTAAGACTTCAGCCATTGAGGAAATAAAAACAATCTTATAATGTCTTTTAACAAAAAATTCTAGAACAATAACAAGTACTAGAAGACATATATGTTTTTATAAGGAGAAACACTGATTTGAGGGTAATTTTAGAGGTGTAAAAAGATTTGAGTGTCATATCAGAACCAAGAACAATAAGGGGTGAAAAAAGATGTCCGAGATTTATAGACGAGAGTATGATAAGAAGATATAATATAATCACAAACGAGAGTATGACAATTAATGAACTAGCACTAGCAGAAGGATTGTCAGATTTAAGAAGTCCAAAAGGCCAGAGAAGAGTTGCAACACTTCCAGAAATAGCTCATTTAAGAAATGAAGAAATGAGAAGAGACCAACAGGCATTTAGAAAAAGCAAGTTATGGTTAGCAACTCCAGGAAGTTCAAGCATGGAATATTATGGGATTACTAAAGCAGGTAATGAGATAATAATAATCACCCATGGAGTAGGACCAATAATACATGCTGATGAGATAATAGCAAGTAGAGAATATGCACAGGACCATAATGCAAACTTAAGAGAAGAAGGAGGATGTGGCAGACAAAGATTAAAGGGCGGGGGAAGAATAAACAATGAAGTTTTTAGAAAACTAGAACGTGGAGATTATAGTCATAATCATGGAGATACAGTAATTATTGATGTTAAAGAATATAGAAGAAGGCATTACAGAAGAAAGTACCCCGGAGAGGAAGAAGAAGTAGAACGTGAACTAGAAAATTTTTCAGGAGGACATGGAATGATAGCACCATTCGAAGCAAAACTAACGCTCGAAGAAGCAATGGATGAACCATTAGTAAAGGCAAGATTAGGGCTTGAAGCTGAAGATTACTTAAGAAACCATTTAATAGCAACAGAGATTATGCAAGAAGAAGAAGGCGAAGAGCAAAGTGTTAACCCACTGGTTTTAAAACTAAAGACTAACGTCTTCACAGAATACGCACCACATAAATTAGAAAGAGGAATGGCGTTTGCAGGTTACTTAAGAACAGGAGCACTATTCAGATCAGACCATGATGATAGTGATTGCAATATGTATTCGTACTTAGGAGTAGATTCATGGCGTTGTAGAAGAATGGCATATATAGCAATCAGTAAAAGAGAACCAACATGGAACAATCGAATAACCAGACCATACAAACCAGAATCAATTTTAAGAGAGAAAAACCACTAACCTAATAATGAACCAATTTCTATTAATGAATCATGAGCAGTAGACAATTGCTCCTTAACTATAACTAACTCATCGACACCAGCATCACCACTAACAACAGCATTAACAACAGCTTCAGACCTACCAATACCTGTAATGGCCTTCATGACTTCAATACGAATTAAAGAATCATCATAAGGACTTAATTTAACAGGAGAATCATTCTTAACAATACCAAACCAACCACTAAGAGAACCAACAAGTAATAATGATAAGAGAAGTATCATAATCCATGAAGCAATCAAAGCCCTACGACTAACACCCTTAGGGTCAGGAATCACATCATCACTAAGAACAACCATTGAAACACCATTTTTAACCATTAATAATAATGAATAACTAGAGTATTAAAACCTTACCGAAAAAAAGTTTTGTTTAAGAAATACTTGAATAATCATCCTCTTAAAACAGCTAACATCAGGAAATAATTATTTACTACTTAAGTTGTTAGGAATTAGTGAAAAACAATAATTATTCAACAAAGCTCAAGAAAAAAAGAAAAAAAGAAGGATTATTAGGAAAATCCTTCAGAAACCATTAAGCCATCAACCTTCTCTTGAAGACACTCAACACAAACAACCCCAGAACTACCAAAAATGGCCTCAACCACCCTACCATGAGGCTTATACCAACTATCATCCCTCAATAGAGGCTTCATATCAAAAACAAGGCCACAATTGGAACAGACAGCAGGAACAGCCATATTAAGCCAACTACCACTACTAATAGTGCTTTGGTTCATCGAACCAGACTCGAAAAAGCTCATAACACACCTCCTAAAACATTTAATTAATGATAATAAGAAGGAAGTGTTAATAAGCAAAGTAGTAAGAGCAAAATGATACTTAGGAAGGCTATCTTGTTTATAATAACAAGAACTAAAGAGTGGTGGAACCCCACTGAAAAGGAGTGTAGGAGCACTAAAGAATGGTAGAAGCAAGAAAAAATTTGTTAAAAGGCATCACGAAACTCAGGACTATTAGGAGGCAGCCCTTTAACTTCGTCTCCAAGAAGTCTATATCCTGAATCGCAATTAGGGTATAGATGAATTGGAGTAGAAAAGTATATAAAGGCGTTATGTCTTGATTATGTATGGAAAAAAGGACAACAATACAAATAGAACATGAAACCTTAGAAAAGATGAAGAAATTAAGAATAACTAAACTGGAGACATATGACGAAATAATAAATCGTTTGATGAAGAA
>PFDC01000100.1:0-2946 GCA_002763035.1 Candidatus Pacearchaeota archaeon CG10_big_fil_rev_8_21_14_0_10_35_13
TCAATACGTAAAACACATACTAAAAGTCAAGTATTACATTCGTTACGTTGATGATTTCGTTATACTTCATAATTCTAAGGAGCAACTTGAAGAATGGAAAGAAAAGATAAGTTCCTTTCTTAGAGAGAAATTGAGAATTGAATTACATCCCGAGAAGACAAATATTTTGAATCTTAGTAGGGGGATAACGTTCTTAGGGTTCAGAATCTTCCCAGAACACATGCTTATCAGGAAGAGCAATCTTAACAAGTTTCACAGAAAATTAGAGATTACACAAGCTTTATATGAGGAAAGCAGAGTAAGCAGGGATAAAGTTGTAGAATTCCTTGAAGGATGGATGGCTTATGCTAATCATGCCAACACTCATAAATACATAAACAAACTTATCAAAAGATTCAATAAGGACTTTTCTACCAATAATAAAACAAGGCTCCTGAGCAGTAATAAGAAAACGGCTAATTTCTTAAGAAGATTTGATTATAGCAAGTTAGAATACAGCACTCAACAAACCTACTATTTATTAATTGATAAGGAGATGAAGATTAAAGAAATAGCCATTAAGAGGGGTATTAGTGAAGCGACAGTGTGGAAACATATGTCAGAACTTGTAAGATATGGACAACTAGCGATTTGGGACTTATTCCCTAAAAAGAAGATAGTAAGAATCCTTAAAAAAATAAAAAGTCCCAAAGATAGCCTTAAAGTAATTAAAGCAAGGCTTCATGATGACACACCTTACGACAAGATAAACTGTGTGCTTGCACATGTAAAGTTTAAAGCTAAACTCTCCGAAAAAGATAAGAATAACTCACAATTTCATTCTCGACAAGTTTTATAAATCATCTCGGTCTTGACGTGTTATGATGATTTGGGCTTTCCTTTGGTAGGAAAGTTAAGAAATCCCTCTGAAAGTGCCAAGACTGTCCACTGCACGGCGGGGGCATTTTACTTTCATAATCCTTATATATTCATTAAACGTTTTTTGTTTATGTCTCATAATAATTCTCTTGTTAGGACTCATTATTACTTGTTGGTATTAATTGTTATTTTGTTATTGTCTCAGGGTTTTACTATTTATTATTTTGTTAGTGTTAATGATAATCTTGAGCGTTCAATTGCTGTTATGAATAATAGTGTTAATTCTCTTAATAGTCGTCTTGATTCTTTAGAGGTTGATTCTCAAGCAAAATTTTCTGAGTTGTCTGATAGTATTCTTAATGCTCAGAGTAGTGTTTCTACTCTTAGTACTCAGTTTAATGTTCTTAAGGCTTCTACCAGTGCTGATTTTTCTGGTGTTATTGATGATTCTGTTAGTGGTGTTGTTAGTATTCGTACTAATAATGCTCAGGGTACTGGTTTTTTCATTACTGACGATGGTTTTGTTGTTACTAATGCTCATGTTCTTGCTAATGCTAAGTATGCTGAAGTTATTGATTCATCGAAGGTTTCTCGTTATGCTACTCTTATAGGAATTAATAACCTTCTTGATTTGGCTTTGTTGAAGGTTGATTCTAAGAATAATAATTATTTAGAATTTACCAATGATGTGGTTATTGGTCAGAAGGTTATTGCTATAGGTAATCCTCTTGGTCTTTCTTTTAGTGTTTCTGAGGGT
The DNA here is from genome assembly GCA_002763035.1 of Candidatus Pacearchaeota archaeon CG10_big_fil_rev_8_21_14_0_10_35_13. GTDB lineage: Archaea > Nanobdellota > Nanobdellia > Pacearchaeales > GW2011-AR1 > PFDC01. The sequence goes on from PFDC01000100.1 coordinate 1,616, forward strand.
ATTATTAGTGCTGTTGATAGGAGTGTTCAGGGTTATTCTTCTGATTACATTCAGACTGATGTTGCTCTTAATCCTGGTAATTCTGGCGGTCCTCTTATTAACAAGGATGGTTTGGTCGTGGGTATTAATAATTTTAAGCTTAGTGATGCTGAAAATATTGGTTTTGCTCTACCTTCAAGGTTTATTGTTCCTGAGATTAATCTTTTGGTTAATGACACTATCGTTTTTATGAATTAGGATTATTCTTTAGTATAGTAATAGTTATTAATGTTGTTTTTAGAGGTATTTTATGAACAGAAGTAAAGAAGCCAGTCATCTTTTAAGAATAGTCGCTATTAATGGTAGGGTTATTCAAAAGAAGTGGGGGTGGCTTGCTAAGGATGCTTATTTTTTTTATGGTAGTTATGATAAGGCTTCTGCTTCTCTAGAGCTTGATGTTGAACTTGGTTGTAGTAGGAGTATTGCTAAGGAGTCTTTGAGGAGAGCTATGAGGGGTCATGATGGTAGTCTTGAAGTAGAGGCTTACGAAGGGTTGATACCTTCTGATGTTCTTGATAGATTATCTGAGGAGAATATTCGTGCTAATGGTGTTCGTACAGCCAGTAGTCAAGGAGGCATTATTTGGGATGATAAAAAGATTGATTACTTATTATCTGCTTCTAAAAATTCTCTTTTTAAGTATGGCTCAAGGACTGATAATTGTCTTCTTGCTCAAGCGTTTAATAGCCGTTTCTTTAGGGGTAAACTTGTTGCTACTCCTGGGAAGATTGCTTACGCTCTTAATAAGTATCGTAATCGCAATTCTCAAGGAGGTTGATAATAAGATTTATTAACTTGTTATTATATTCATTATTAATGGCTAAGAAAAAGAAGTTTGAGAAGAGTAGTGATGTTGATCGTTGGAGTAAGGAGAATTGGAGTCCTTCTAACGATGACTGGCTTAAAACAGTATTCACTGGTAGAACTCCAGTGTTATATCCCTTCAGACTTGCAGTTCTTGGTGTTTCAGGACTTGCAAAAGTCGTTGGTAAAACGATAGCTGCTCCTTTCAGGCAGAATCCTAGAACTAGAATTTTTGGTTCTGAGGATAGTGAAAATGTTAAGTACATTTCTAACAAAGATTATGTCCCTAATAGGAAGTATTCTCCTGATAACCAAAAAGATTATTTGTCCGATAGAAAAGCTGCTTAGATTATTCTGCACAAAAACTTTTTATACTCTTATTCTTTAATATTTTCATGATAACTATTGGAACAATCTGGAGGAGTGTTCATCACTCAATTTAAGGATTCTATTAGTTGTTACTTTACTTCTCAAAAAATTTATAATGT
>PFDC01000100.1:2963-5885 GCA_002763035.1 Candidatus Pacearchaeota archaeon CG10_big_fil_rev_8_21_14_0_10_35_13
TGGATGTTCCCAAGTTAACATTTACTGATAAAGGTCTCTGGGAATCCCAAAGAAACTTTTATAACCTCAAGAATAATCTACTTTTAGATGGCGGATGTAATATAGTGGTTATTATGCGCGGTTGTGGTCCGCGTGACGGGAGTTCGATTCTCCCCTTCCGCCCTTATGATAAAACCGGGGTGTTATTAGAATGACTAATATTAGAATTATAGAGAAAGTTGGTAATAATCCTGGCAAGACTACTATAATGATTACTGGAGTACATGGTAATGAGAAGGTTAATGTTAAGTTATTTGATAGGATAATTCCTGAATTGAGAATCGATAATGGAAGGGTAGTATTCCTCTATGCTAATTTAGAAGCTATTGAGCAGAATAAGAGATTTATTGATATCAATCTTAATAGGGCGTTCATAAGAGAGTTATTAGATGATGAAGATAATAAATTATTAGAAGTACAGACTGCTAGGGAGATTATTCCTTACCTTGATAATGCAGATTATCTTCTTGATTTACATTCTAGTAATAGCCCGGATTCTAAACCTTTTGTTATTTGTGAACCTCAGAGTTTTGGTCTTGCTAAGTCAATGCCTTGTGGGCTAATAACTTTTAACTGGGATGAGTTTGAACCAGGGTCCACGGAGTATTGGATGAACCTTCAAAATAAAGTAGCTATGGAGTTTGAGGGAGGTTACCTTGGAGATTCTGCTTCTGGGTTAAGGGCAGAAGAAGCCCTGATGAATTTTCTCTCTCTCACAGGTAACATAAACTGTGCTATCAGAAGAGTCCCTAATAAGAAGTTCTTAAGGATAGTTTCGTTATACAAGAACAAGGAGTCTTCTTTTGGGAAGTCTAGAGAATTTGCTGACTTTGAAAAACTAAAAGAAAAAACATTAATAGGCACAGAGGGTAACAAGAAGGTTTATGCTGATAAAGGCAATATCTTATTATTCGTTAGGGATAGAGAAGAGTTGGATCAGGAATGTTTCCTCATCGCTGAGGAGATTGATAAAGAAAACTTATTAAACATTAAAGAACAAGATAATCTGTTTAAAGGGGGTAAATAATGATTAATAAAATGGGTATCTTGTTTGTTTGTAAGTATAATCGTTTTCGTAGTCGTGTTGCGGAGTCTTACTTTAATAAGGTTAATAAGAACATTAGTGTTTCTAGTGCTGGTATTTTTATTGGTAGGCCTATTAGTCCTCGTATGAAGGCTGAAGTTAAGAAGTATGGGATTATTATTAGTGGTACTCCAAGAGCTATTAGTAGCAAGTTATTATCAGAAACTGACATGGTTATAATCGTTGCTGATGATGTTCCTAAGAGTTTGTTCAAGTTCAACGGCAAATACCCCCAGAGAGTTATTAAGTGGAGCATTAAGGATTCTCGTTCTAGTGATAAGTTAGCAGTTGATATAACTGTTAGGAAGATTATTAATAATATTGATTCATTAAATAATAAGCTTAAAGAGGTAATGAAATGACTAAGAAAATTATTATGGATACTGTTAAGGGATTTTCTGATTTTTCAGGTGTTGATGCTTTGAAGCGTGAGAAGATTGCTAGTATTCTCAAAAAGTATTTTTCTCTCTATGGTTTTCTTCCTGCTGAGACTCCGGTTATTGAGTATGAGGATTTTGTTAAGTCTCAGGGTAATACTAATGATGAGGCTATTAGTGATATTTATCGTCTTAAGGATAAGGGTGATAGGAGTCTTGCTTTGAGGTACGAATTTACTTTTCAGCTTAAGAGGCTTGCTAAGGGTAAGAAGTTACCTTTTAGACGTTATCAGATAGGTCCTGTCTTTCGTGATGAGCCAGTTAAGGGTAATCGTTGGAGACAATTCACTCAGTGTGATGTTGATATTGTTGGTAGTACTTTAAGGGATGATGCGGAAGTTATTTCTCTTACGGAAAATCTTCTTAAGGAATTAATGATTCCTAAATTTGTTATTTATTTTAATAATCGTAAGTTGTTTAATGAGATTCTTGAGTCTGAGAATGTTCCTGAGAGGTTGAGGGAGAGTGTTATTCGTGAGATTGATAAGCTTGATAAGATTCCTAAAGCTGATGTTATTAAGTGTCTTAATTCTTTAGGTGTTAGTGGTACTAAGCTTTTAAGGGTATTCACTGATGATATTAAGAGTTTTGAGAAGTATGGTTATTTTAAGGAAGTTAAGGAAGTTCTTGAGTGGTGTAGGGTTCTTGGAGTGAAGAATGTTGAGTTTCTTCCAACGCTTGCTAGGGGTTTGAGTTATTATAATGGTTCAGTATTTGAGGTTAAGACTAAGGAGTTTAGAGAGACCATTACTGCTGGTGGTTCTTATCCTGTTAATGGTATTCAAAGTGTTGGTATAAGTTTTGGTCTTGATAGGCTTACATTGCTCTCAAGGGTTCTTCCTGATACTACTAAGTGCTTGATTATTTCTATTAGTGAAGATAAGGAAGCATTAATTCTTTCTAAGAGGCTTCGTGATGAAAACATTACTTGTTTATCAATTAGTGGTAGTCCTTCTAAGGGTTTGGAGTATGCTAATGCTTATAGTATTCCTTTCGTAATATTCCTTGGTAAGGAAGAGGTTAAGAATTCTAAGTTTAAGCTTAAGGATTTAAGTAGTGGTGAGGAAGACATTCTTGGTATTAAGGGGCTTGTTAAGAGGCTAAAAGTTTAGTCTTCATAATCTTCAGGATTGATCATTCTTTCTAATCCTTCAACACCGGTTACTTCTAATGAATCACTAACAAATGCCACTAAGATGTATAGTCTGCTATGATTACCTTCTTCATCGAATTCCCATTCTGGTTCTTGCGGGTAGTCTCTCATAAAACGTTGATAAGCAGTGTCTACTAGTGTTCTTACAAAACTTCCAGTGTTGGTATTGTCAACCATTCTTCTTTCATCATCTTTTAAAAATAATTTTT
>PFDC01000045.1:0-756 GCA_002763035.1 Candidatus Pacearchaeota archaeon CG10_big_fil_rev_8_21_14_0_10_35_13
ATATAATGAAGAAAAAGACATTAGACTATGCTTAGAATCACTAAAAAATCAGAATTATAAGAATACTGAAATAATTATCATTGATGACGGCTCAACAGACAAAACCTTGGAAATTGTTAAGAGCATGGGGGTAAGCGTAATGAAACAAAACCATGGCGGTCCAGGAAAAGCAAGGAATCTTGGAGCAAAAAATGCTAAAGGAGAAATATTAGTATTTGTTGATGCAGACATGCACTTCCCGAAAGACTACATCAATAATCTTGTAAGACTAATAATTAATGATGATAAAATTATTGGAACAACTCATGATTATGAAATAGCCACGAATACCGATAATAAATGGGGTAATTTATGGGGCAAGGTAAGAGTTGATAAGAAAAACGCTAATGAAGTGAGGATATTTAGGGCTATAAGAAAAGAAAAATTCTTAGGGATGGGAGGATTTGATTCAAAATACGGTTACGCAGATGACCAAACATTCTGGTACAAGTATGGAATAATGCCTACAGTAGCTAAGAATACTACATGCTACCACAAAAATCCTGATAGCCTCGAAGGAACTTACAAACAAGCAAGATGGATAGGTATGAGCTGGAAGGAACGTTACGGAATATTTAGAATACCAATAATTAATAGGATAATAATACTAGGGCTGAGAATTATGAGACCACTATTAGCAATGATTAAGGCATTGATGAAGAATGATAAAGAAACTAACACTAAAGAAAGAATAAAGTATTACAACGCAAAGTTTAG
>PFDC01000045.1:778-3731 GCA_002763035.1 Candidatus Pacearchaeota archaeon CG10_big_fil_rev_8_21_14_0_10_35_13
AGGAGTAAGAAAAGCAGTAATTGAAGGGGGGGTGTCAAAATAATCTTTGACCCACATCTTAAAAAGCCTGTTTGAATAATAATTATCCAACAAGAGATAGACTTTATGTTTGCATTAATAATACAAATTATTATTAGGAATTAAAGGAAGTGATAAACACTTACTGACACTAATACCACCATCACCAACGATTATCTTACCATGAACAAACTTCTCAACACTAACATTAATGATTAGAGAGTTGTTAGATACACCATTAATAAACAAGCCATCACTACCAGAACTAATATAAGCCTTATTAAGAGGCTTAAAAGAAAAATTCTTTAATAACAAATAATCAGAACTAATGTTAAAATAAGAATTATTAAGAGATCTTGGAATGCTAATCATCAGTGGATTATCACAAACACTAAAATCCTCGAAATTTAAAGAATTGCTCGAGACTGAAAGGTTATGAAGTATCACTTCAGAAAAGATTATTATAGGACTCTTACCAACAATAGTCTTTTTAAGAGAATTACCATAATCAACACCCAAAATCGCAGAACCAATACTAAAATTACCAGAACCACCAAAAACAGCGATGTCATTAAGGAATAACCTACCACGAAAAATATTCATTCCAACATCAGAAAACTCTAACAAAAGATTAGTCCTCTCATTAATTACACCAGAAAAATTTTTTGGGGTAAAAAAAGAAACAAATAATAAATAAAAAAATAACAACAACAGAAAAATAAAGAAAATAACAAAAAACGATTTTTTACGCTTAATACTCAAGGTCCTAAAATTAAGCGAGGATAAAAAACCTCTAAAATTTTTACGCCTAACAATATAAACTCCAATAATTATCAAGATAATCAGCGAGATAATAATCCCATAAAAAAATTCTACTGGAATGTAACGAATTACAACATTATGAGTACCAATAGGCACAGAGAATGATAAACGACCAAGATCATCAATAACCACTGGAACATTATCACCATCAACACTAACAAAATAATTATTTTTAAATAAGAGATTAACAGTAAAATTCTGGTTATAAGAAACAGAAGTTTTGAAACTAATAATACTACCCTCAAGAGAATAATCAGGCAACACACTATCAGAGAACACTAGAGGTTTAACACCACTCTGATTAAGTATCAGAAACTCTCCGAACATACCCATTAAAGAAAGATTTGATAGTTCATCATGAAACTCCAAACTTGTAGGATGAATGAGAATGTACTTTACACCATAATCTCTGAGAGTTGTGAGGTTTAGGTGATGACCACTAATTCCAAAACGACTAATAGGGATAGTCTTATGAGTTAAGAGATCCTCAAAAGGCTCATAACCAGAAATATGATTAAGACTGTAATAAGTAGCGAAGTTCTGAGTAAGAGTCTTAGAATGAGCAAAGTTATTATCATTAGAAGAATGCTTAACATCAGTAGGTTGAATAGCACTATTAGTGAATACACTAACGAAACGATAATCACCAAAATCTTGATGAAGTTTAAGATTTAGAGGTAAGGAATCACCATAATAAGACCATGCAACACCCGAAGAAACAAATAAATGATAAGACAGGATTATGAAAAATAAAGATACTATGAAAATAATGATTTTCTTACTAAACTTATTGTTAACAAACCATCCAAAAACCACGGTACCAAAAGCTATAATGAAAAAATTAGTATAAAGTGTGATTTTGAAAGGATTAGAAAAATTTTTGATTACAGGAATAAAAGCTCCGACTAAATAAATAACTCCTAATAATCCTAAGCTTAAAACCATAGAGATTATGGCAAGCCAGAAAAGATCAAGATTATTCTTGATAATTGACGCTTCAGAAAAATTCTTCTTCTGAGAAAATGACAAGTAAGCACCTACCAAAAACATTAAGGCAAACAACACACCAACAAAGTATATTTGTATGAATGAAGAAGGAGCATAAGCAAAAGGACTAGCAGAACTAACTAGCGGGCTGACAAAAAAAGACCCAAGAAATAAATCTACAGGGGAAGAAGGCTTACTAATAACATAAGTGATGAAGTTATTATTACCCCTAAGGGAATCACCAACCACAGAAAGTTGAGAGAATAATAATGGGGTTATAACAACCAGAGTTATGAGTAATGATAAGAGATACCTCTCAAGCAACAATAAGAACCTCGCACTACCACTAACCTTACGATAAGAGAATAATAAATATAGAAATTCAAATATTAGAGTAAAAGCAAAATACTGAGCGTTACCAGAATAAAAATAAACACCCCGAAGAATCCCTGTGATGACAACCCACCTTAAACCTCCGGAATATAATAACTTATCAGAAAGAAGAAGCAATAACGGAAGAAAAAACAATGAAGGAATAACATAATACCAGTTAGAAGAAGCAATAAGAGAATAACCAGAAAAAACCAGTGCTAAAGAACCAATAAGAGAAGCTAAGGAATTATGACTCTTAGTAAGGAAGTAATAAAACGACACAAAGAAAGCCATCATCAAATGCAAGAATACGAAGAACTCAAAAGTCAAGAAGTCATTATCAAAGACGTAATGAGCAAAGAAGTAAGAAATAATCATCGGGGGATAAAAAAACGCGTAAGTACCAACCTCTAACATCCTAGAGCCCATTAGCTGATGAGGGTTAATGACGGGCAAGTGCCCTGAGAACAACTGACTGAAACCCTCAAGGTGTGTTGGTAAGAACTGCGCAAGATTATCATCCTTAGAAAAATTGTAAGGATTAAATAATTCCAATAAGAAGAAGAAGAAAACCACTAACAATAATCCAAAAAGCAGATACTTAGACTCTTTACGCATACAAGAAACTATAATTCGTGAGTATAAAAAGTATTATTCTTTTACAACACCACTATTCACCCATTGATTACTTAAGTTTTCTATAAAAATTAGTCACTACGCTTTTATCGAATACAAACCGTAAAGCTTATATATG